>NZ_NCUI01000025.1:300000-482988 GCF_002096435.1 Streptococcus oralis subsp. oralis | reverse complement strand
TCTACGAAGCGGTAGCCTGGAATATCTTTCTTAGGTTGTTCACCGTCTTCGGTTGGATAACCTGGAATTTCATTGCCTTCCTTATCCTTATGACTGGTCTTAACCTTCTCATAAACGTGTTCTGTGTCACCGTTTGGAAGTTTCTTAGTCTCTACGAAGCGGTAACCTGGAATATCTTTCTTAGGTTGTTGGCCGTCTTCGGTTGGATAACCTGGAATTTCATTCCCTTCCTTATCCTTATGACTGGTCTTCACTTTTTCGTAGACATGTTCTGTGTCACCGTTTGGAAGTTTCTTAGTCTCTACGAAGCGGTAACCTGGGATATCTTTCTTAGGTTGTTGGCCATCTTCGGTTGGGTAGCCTGGAATCTCATTGCCTTCCTTATCCTTATGACTAGTCTTAACTTTTTCGTAGACATGTTCTGTGTCACCGTTTGGAAGTTTCTTAGTCTCTACGAAGCGGTAACCTGGGATATCTTTCTTAGGTTGTTCACCGTCTTCGGTTGGATGACCTGGAATTTCATTGCCTTCCTTATCCTTGTGACTGGTCTTAACTTTTTCGTAGACATGTTCTGTGTCACCGTTTGGAAGTTTCTTAGTCTCTACGAAGCGGTAACCTGGAATATCTTTCTTAGGTTGTTCACCATCTTCTGTTGGATATCCTGGAATTTCATTGCCTTCCTTATCCTTGTGACTGGTCTTAACTTTTTCGTAGACATGTTCTGTGTCACCGTTTGGAAGTTTCTTAGTCTCTACGAAGCGGTAACCTGGAATATCTTTCTTAGGTTGTTCACCATCTTCTGTTGGATATCCTGGAATTTCATTGCCTTCCTTATCCTTGTGACTGGTCTTCACTTTTTCGTAGACATGTTCTGTGTCACCGTTTGGAAGTTTCTTAGTCTCTACGAAGCGGTAGCCTGGAATATCCTTCTTAGGTTGTTCGCCGTCTTCGGTTGGATATCCTGGAATTTCATTGCCTTCCTTATCCTTATGACTGGTCTTAACTTTTTCGTAGACATGTTCTGTGTCACCGTTTGGAAGTTTCTTAGTCTCTACGAAGCGGTAACCTGGGATATCTTTCTTAGGTTGTTCACCGTCTTCGGTTGGATATCCTGGAATTTCATTGCCTTCCTTATCCTTATGACTGGTCTTAACTTTTTCGTAGACATGTTCTGTGTCACCGTTTGGAAGTTTCTTAGTCTCTACGAAGCGGTAACCTGGGATATCTTTCTTAGGTTGTTCACCGTCTTCGGTTGGATATCCTGGAATTTCATTGCCTTCCTTATCCTTATGACTGGTCTTAACTTTTTCGTAGACATGTTCTGTGTCACCGTTTGGAAGTTTCTTAGTCTCTACGAAGCGGTAACCTGGGATATCTTTCTTAGGTTGTTCACCGTCTTCGCTTGGAATTAATGTATTCCCCTTAGTATCTACAAATGAAGTAATTGGACGGACAGTCGGAGTGTATTTTGCAGTTATTTCTGTTCCGTTCTTATCAACTCGTTTGACTGTAACTCCTGAAGCCTTCCCAACAAAGTCTTTTTCTGGTGTGAAAGTTACCACACCATTTTCATCAATGGTATAAGTTCCTTCTCCCGGAACAACTTTTTTAGTTGAACTATCATCAAAGGTTGGTTTGACATTTTCATCAATTTCAACAGTCTTCTCCACACCGTTTACTTCAACTTTACCACCAGCAAAAGTTGGTGTGCCGTGTTGTGTTTGTCCTTTTGGACCTTCGGATTCAGCATCTATAGAAGTTGGTTTAACAGGTATTACAGTTGGAGTATACGTTGCTGTAGCAGTTGCTGTAATATCAGTATCATTAGCATCTTTTCCTAATTTTGCAGTAAGTGAAACTGTGACAGGTGTTGCTGTACCTGTAAATGTCTTCAATGGAACAAAGGTTACTCTGCCTGTTTCATTATCAATTGAGTAGGTACCCTGACCATCAATTGTTAGAGTATCAACAAATCCACCTGTTTTTGGATCTACTAACTTAGCAGGCGAAGAAGCACTTGGTTTTACTGGTGATCCATCTCCAACAGATGTAAAGGTTGGAGTTTCTTTTTGAGTGGCACCTTGAACATCAGTCGAAGTCACATTATGTCCTTCAATCGTATCAGTTACTGTAATATGGTAGGTTGTTGTAGCGGTTGATGAATCAACTCCATGATCAACTCCCGACTCAGTTCCACCGATTGTTGCTTCAGTAGTGTAATTTCCATTACTATCAATAACATCAATCTTAACAGTATATACTCCTACTTCATTTAAGCTATATCCACTAGCAATATTATAGTTATTTACATCTTGTTTGGTATCAAATACTTTTTGAACTCCTGAAGGCGATGTTACTGTGATTCTAGTGATATAGGTAGTTTTTCCATATTTAGCATCTTCAGAGTCTGAGATGCTTACTGCAGCTTTTGCTTCATTACGAAGGTCGACAGCTGTACCTTTTGTTGAAGTATAATCTTGTGAAGTTGCTGTTGGTTTTGTATTTACAACCGTTGCCACATCCGTATTTGTGGCAATCGTCCCTCTAATAATACCACCAAACCCTGACTTAGTATGAACTTCCCAAGAGTCATTTCCAAGCTTAGTAGCAGTCACTTCCGTTCCATCAGATGACGCCCAGGTATTTGAATGTTTGTCATAAGTGACAGTTACTGACATTCCATCACCTACCTGATTAGTATTCTTAGAAACATAAATCGTTTCTGGGCGAGTTGGCGTTTCTACACTTGTCACTTTCCCAGTGCTATCAAGCTGTCGAATGTACTCATAGATATAAAATTTCATACCACCGTCTTGCTGAGCTTCTGTGTACACTTGACGTTTAGTCCATCTTGTCGTACCATCACCATTCAGTGTTTTACTTTCAGCATAGTCGCTAGGTAACTCCCAGTGTCCGGTAGCCTTATTAAAAGTAGCAGTATGTTTTTGCCCATCCGTTCCATTTAACTCAACTTGTTCACGTAAGAAAGTTCCCTTAACATTTTCAGCAGATGCTTCTACTTTGATATTATCAACACCAACTTTGGCAGTTGCCTCTGATGTCACAGGAATATTAAAGACTATATCGGAATCTACAATACCTAATTCTTGATTTTCAGAAACAGCTGTGTTGGTTGAACCACTGTCTACGAGCCATTTGCCATTAACTGCTTTTAGATTGGTTACAGTACCATCCGGCATTGTTACCTTAGCACTTGATGCACCTTTAGAAATTTTAACTGGTACAACTGTTGAGTAAGTTTCAACGTTTTGAACCTCAACCTTTGGTTTCACGACTAATGTTACAGTAGCATGTGCTTCTTGTCCAGATTGGTTCCAGACATTATTATTAGCCAATTTATCATAATCTTTTGCAAATACGGAGACTGTGTAAATTCCTGCTTCAGTTAATTTTCCAGAAATGATTCCTCTCCCCATATTCGTTTGATCAGCAGCTTGCTCATCAGAAGTACTGTTTGCAACACTATAGCTAGTACCTGGAATTAGGACTTTAGAATCATCTAATTGTTCACCAATGGTGTTATATCCTGAAACTCCTGTCACTGCTCTAGAAAATCTTTGAGGCACTCTTACAACTTTTCCTTCAACTGTCGTGTAGTTATAAGTTCCTCGACTATTTGCTGGTGTTGCACTGGCACCTGATTCGTCATAGAATTGAATATTTACATTAGCATCATCACCTACTTTACGATCATAACGCTCAGAATCTGATTTTATTTTAGGAGGCGTGCTATCTTGCCACCCGACCCAACCAGCACGAAGATTCTGAATTTGGAAAGTTACTGTTCGACCATCTGTATTGGTCGCAGTAATATTAAATCGTAAATCATAAACTCCATTTTCAATATCCGCTATGACTTTTCCTTGAATTGTGTCTGTTTCTGAATCGTATGTCAAGCCCGGCACAAGGTTAGTTGGGGTTACAGAAGTTAAACTCCAACCAGCTTGCTTAGCTTTTTCTGTAACTGCAATACGATCTTTCAAACCTTTAATATAAACTCTGTCAACTCCTTGTTCATACCCATAGCCATAAATTTCTGTAGCTAGGTATTCATAACCACCGTTAGCAGAGTATATTGACGTCGCAGCGTTTGAAATTCTTGACCCATCCGCACGGAGTTTATTTCTCCAAAGTGGTGCTTCTTCTGCTAATTTTTTAGCGGCATCAGGAGTTAATGGATAATCTACACGTCCTTTGTTGTTATGACCAGTCTTTCCACCTTGTTCTGTATGCATCCCATTTCCAGCATTTGTATCATTACCAACCCGCTGATTAGAATAGACTTCAATCTCTAGACCTGTAGCATCAGTACCCGTAATTAGTTTAATTTCTTGTACTGGAATTGTATAGGTATCTTTACCAGTATGATTTGCAGCGTTTGTTTCCGATGCATGAGTTGTATTAGAACCCTCTTCAGCATAGAAATCTTGAGCAGCCAAAGCTACTCCAAAGTTCCCGTCTTTTCCAACTCCTGCTTTTTTCAGATCATTGTAGACAGCAAGAATGGAATCATTTAAGCGTGACAATTGATCATTGATTTGTTTAGCTGTAAGGGCATCATTCGCTAGGACTTTTTTAGTTTCTGCAATAACTCCCTTATTATTAGCTACCGCCGCCTCAATCGCCGCTTTGTTTTCACCCTCAACCTTATTTTTCCGGACTGCTTCAGTTGCTAAAACATTGGTTACCTCAGCTTCAGAAGTAACTTGTTCTAAGATTTTTTTAGCTTCTTGGACTGGTACAACAGTTTCTTTTGTTTCTTTGGTTTCTTCTGCTTTTTCTGTAGATTCCGTTATTTTCCCAACTTCGACAGACTCAGCAAATACCGTAATTAACTCTTTAATCTTAGCAAGTTCAGTATCCACTTCCTCTTGCTCAACTATCTCTTTTGAGATGACAGATTTCGCAGAATCTAATAGCTCTTTAGCAGATGTTAGTACCACGTCATCTATATTCTTTGCTGTTTTTACTTTCTCTTCAAGTTCTGTAATTTTTTTAACTAAATCCGTTTTATCAACCGTCTTAAGGGCAACTTCTTTTTCTTTTTCTATCGAAGTTTCTGGTTTTTCTGTTTCCGTAGAAGATTCCGTATTCAATGTCGATGTTGAAACAAGCGTAGTATCTGCTCCTTGAAGTTCCATCGCTGATACTGCTCCATTGCCCAAAAACATCAAACCTGCTGAAATTGCTACTGATGCTACTCCTAAACTATACTTTCGAATCCCGTATCGAATGTATTTCTCCGTTCTAAAATCCTGTTGCTTACTCTTCATAAGAAAAACAACCTCCCTATTTTTATTATGTCGATATTGAAATATAGAAAAAACGAAATTTCTTTCCCTTCTCGAAAATTGGTTTTTAAATTTCGTTATTCTAAAAGGATTATATCCTCATATTCAATATGCATATTCATACTAACATTTTCTGTTCTCTTTTTCAACATTTTTAATTATTTTATTTGAGAAAAATACAAAAATAATTTAACACCAAATACTTTAAAAGACCAATACTCACAGAGGTTTACATCATGTAAATTTCAGGTGTCGCTTATCCAATAATTAAATAAAATACACTTTTATGTATCAATTTATTTTTTAGAGTTTTGTAGAAGTTAAATTTTTCCCACACTTACATTGTTATAACAAAAAAATTTCTATAAGAAGTACACAAATCTAACAGTATATTTCTTAGCCGTTATTTATAGATTATCATGAAAATTTGACTTAGAGGCCGAGACCCTAAACCTTGACTACAGATTCTTTTTTTGTTAAAATGTAACAAATCTTATTACATCTAATATAAGATAAATCCATGAAAGGACTTCAACTATGAAATCATTAAAAGGTATTTTTATTTATCGGACTTAGTATGCTTCTGACTATCCTAGCTTGGCTTAGTTCAGGCGCTAGTCAGTTTCTAATCCCTGGTTTAGCTCTCACTACCCTCTCACTTACTTTTATACTAGCTAGCCGTTTACCCCTGCTTGAGGCTTGGTTTAACGGACTTGAAAAGATGTATCTTGCTCATAAATTCACTGCTTTTCTATCCATTCTCCTACTAACCCTACACAACTTTAGCATGGGTGGTCTCTGGGGTTCGCATTTGGCTGCCCAGTTTGGAAATATCGCTATCTATATCTTTATCAGCATTGTTCTGGTTGCCTATCTGGGACAATACATCCAGTATGAAGCTTGGAGATGGATTCATCGATTGGTTTATCTAGCCTATATCTTTGGCCTTTTTCATGTTTTGATGATCATGGGAAATCGTCTCCTCTCCTTTAGTTTCCTAGGTCTTATCTTTGGAATCTATGCTATTTTAGGCTTGCTTGCAGGATTTTATATTATTTTCCTTTATCAAAAGGTCGGTTTCACCTATCTTGGAAAAATCGTAGGAATCAAACGCCTCAACCACGACACGACTGAAATTGAAATAGAACTCAGTCATCCTTTCACTTACGAATATGGGCAATTTGCCTTTCTAAAAATTTTCCAAAAAGGTTTTGAGACTGCTCCACACCCTTTCTCCATCTCAGGAGGACAAGGACGAACTCTTTATTTTACGATTAAAAACTCTGGTGACCACACCAAGAATATCTATGACAATCTTCAAGTTGGTAGCAAGGTCGCAGTTGATCGCGCCTATGGACATATGACTATGGAACACGGTCCAAAGCAGCAAATCTGGATCGCAGGTGGAATTGGAATGACACCTTTCATCTCTTATATCCGAGAGCATCCTATCCTAGACAGGAATGTCCGCTTCTACTATAGTTTCCGTGGAGAGGAAAATGCTGTCTACCTAGATTTACTTCGTGACTACGCCCGTCAAAATGCTAACTTTGACCTGCAGCTGGTCGATAGCAATGAAAAAGGATACCTGACTTTGGATCAAGAAGAAATCCCTGCCCAGACTACAGTCTATATGTGTGGACCTCTTCCTATGATGAAGGCCCTTGCCAAGCAAATCAAGAAAAAGAATCCCAAAGCAAAACTCATTTACGAAGGTTTCAAGTTTAAATAAGACCGTTGTCCCTCTAACACAAAAGAGGGACTTTCTTTTCACTTTATTTCCCTCTTCTATGCTATACTTAGTTTAGTACATTCTTTGAGATTGGAGCCAGTATGAAAATCCATAAAACCGTGAATCCCGTTGCCTATGAAAACACTTATTATCTAGAAGGAGACCAACACCTGATTGTGGTTGACCCAGGTAGCCATTGGGAAGCCATCCGCAAGACTATTGAGAAAATCAACAAACCCGTCTGCGCGATTCTCCTGACCCACACCCACTACGACCATATTATGAGTCTGGACTTAGTTCGTGAAGCTTTTGGAAATCCTCCCGTTTATGTGGCAGAGAGTGAAGCTAGCTGGCTCTATACCCCCGTTGACAATCTCTCTGGGCTACCTCGTCATGATGATATGGCTGATGTCGTCTGCAAACCAGCAGAACACACCTTTGTCTTTCATGAGGAATACCAGCTTGAGGAATTTCGTTTTACAGTTCTACCAACCCCAGGACACTCTATCGGTGGCGTTTCTATCGTCTTTCCTGATACTCATCTAGTCTTGACCGGAGATGCTCTATTCCGAGAAACCATTGGACGGACAGACCTTCCTACTGGTAGCACGGAACAACTCCTCCATAGCATTCAGACTCAACTCTTCACTCTTCCTAACTACGATGTCTATCCTGGGCATGGTCCAGCTACGACCATCGCTCACGAAAAGACCTTTAACCCCTTTTTCTAGCAAGCAAAAAACCAAGGAAAAATCCTTGGTTTTTTTGTAGCTTCAATTTCTATGTCAATATTTGCTCAGAAGAATCAATATTGACTAGAAAAGTAATTCAAAACTAATTAGCTGGATTCAATTCTTTCCAACCAATGTTAGACAAATCAAGCTTTTCAGAAGAAATATCTAAAACTTGCTCTGCTTTTTCATTGCCACCGATTTGAATAGTTGCTTCTTTAATCTTCTGCACTCCGTTTTTATCGAACGAATATAGAGACAGGTTCATTTCTGGACGAGTTGACTGCCAGTCTGCATAAGAGACTTGACCGTTTTCATAAATATCAAATCCTGAGCGAAAACCACCTGCAGAAGCTATATATGCTGTGTGAAGTAAGCTAGGTTTTTGATTTTCCAAATAATAAATGGCTGAAACAAATTTTTCATCGCCAATAAGCAACTCGTCTTGACCATCCTTATTCAAATCAACAATTGCGTATTTCCAATCGGGTGCATTTTGATAACCCATTCGAGAGAAAACTAGGCCATATTCTTCTGAAGTAATCTTATCTTGTTTATTTTCCTTGTATAAATCTTCTCTATTACCTTGTTTTAAAAGGTCTATAAAGTGATTATAGCGTTCAATCACTTCTTTATATAAATCTTGTCTAGTTTCTTTCTTATTTTCAGCAGTCGATTGCGATTCTTTGGTTGACGAGTCACTAGTATTTTCAGCCTTTGCTTCTGTTGATACACTAGTCTTATCATCTTTGGATACAGATGATAATGTAGATGAAGATTCTGTATTACTCTTGTTTTTAATGAAACCACAAGATGCCAGAACTGAAATCGAAAAAATAGCTAAAAGCATCATTAAATATTTCTTCATGTTAACCTCGGTAGCACTTTATTTTCAGATGGATAAACTTCAAATATGAGTCACTCACTTCAAAATGATACTTGATTTAGGACTCACTTTACCAAATAATCACACGTTCTTCTGGTGAACGCCACATTCCGTCGCCTTCTTTGACATCATAGGTTGTAAAGAAGTCATCGAAGTTAGGTACTTGCACATTGACACGGAGTTTGGCAGGCGCGTGCACATCGACACTGGCCATAAGTTTCATCAACTCAGGACGGCCTTTCATGCGCCAGATACGAGCAAAGTTGTGGAAGAATTCTTCAGCAGAGAAGTCTGGTTCTCTCTTAGCAGCTTCAAGGGCTGCAGCAATTCCTCCCAAGTCGGCAACGTTTTCAGACACGGTTAGTTTCCCATTAATCGTTGCTCCGTAAGATTCTTGTCCATCAAACTGGTCGATAACTTTCTGCGTTTTTTCTTTAAAGGCAGCATAGTCACTCTCTGTCCACCAATCCTTGAGGCTACCATTTTCATCAAAAGAAGCGCCATTTGTGTCGAAGGCATGAGAAATCTCGTGAGCAATAACAGCACCAATACCACCGTAGTTGGCAGAAGACGACTGATGCAAGTCATAGAATGGAGCCTGTAAAATAGCCGCTGGGAAGACAATCAAGTTCTTCTGAGGATTGTAGTAGGCATTGACCATATGAGCTGGCATACCCCACTCCTTGTAATCAACCGGTTGGTTCCACTTGCTCCAGCTGTGCTTGATTTCCACACGCGCAAAGGCTAGGGCATTCTCAAAGAGACTGGCAGTTTCATCCACTACTTTGTCCTTGTAGCGTTCTGGCAATTCTTCTGGATAACCGATATAAGGCTTGATGACATTGAGTTTAACAATGGCCTTGTCTCGCGTTTCAGGTGTGAGCCAGTCGTTCTTGGATAAGCGTTCCTTATAAACATCAATCATAGTCGCTACTTTTTTCTCTACGTCTGCCTTAGCTTCTGGAGAGAATTTTTCATGCGCATACCAGAGACCAAGAGCTTGCTTGAAAGGCCCTTGGGCCAAGTGATAAGCTGCCTTGACCTTGTCCTGAGCTTCTGGCACACCTGAAAGGGCACGTCCGTAGGCACCTGACAAGATACGAATCTCATCTGTCAGATAGCTGGTTGAAAGATTGACTACGCCCAAAATCAAGGTTGCTTTGAGTAGAGGCCACGCTTCTTCACTATAGAATTGCTCTGCTGCTTGCCAGAAACGTTCCTCGTCTACGATAACCTTATCTGGAGTTTGTCCAAGAACTGTATGGAAGAAATTATCCAAAGGTAGGGCAGGAGCAAATTTCTTGAAATCTTCATAAGCGTATGGATGGTAGAGTTTGGCATATTCTGAACTTTCTTCGTTAGAAAGCACCACAGCCGCAATGCGACGGTCCAATTCCAATCGTTTCTCTAGTAAGTCCGCGATTTCCTCATCTGAAAAATCATAGGCTTTGAGTAGATTCGTTGTACTTTCATTCCAAAGAGTCAAGAGCTCCTCACGCTGAGGATGGTCTTCAGCGTAGTAAGTCGTATCTGGCAAGATTGTTCCTGGTGCACTTGCCCAGAGAACATTGGTTCTGGCATCCATAAAGTCTGGTGATACCCCAAATGGAAGGAAGTTTGGCTTGCCTGCTAGTTCAAATTCTGCTAGTTTGCTGGTGAAATCTGCGAAGCTCTCCAAGTCTTGGTATTCCTTAAGTAGAGGAAGGACAGGCTTGATTCCATCTGCTTCTCTCTTGTCAAAATCACGTACCATACGATGGTACTTAACAAAGTTTGCGAGGATGGCATCCTCTGGAACATCCTCACCTGCCAACCACTTGTCCGTAGTTGCTAGCATCAACTTTTCAATTTCCTCGTCAAGGTCAATAAAACCACCTGTTCGAGATTTGTCAGCTGGAATGACAGCTGTTTTTTCCCATTCACCATTGATTGCATCATAAAAATCGTCTTGATAACGTGTCATCTTGTTCTCGCTTTCATTTTTTCACTTATTCTTAGCTTAGCAAAAAACACTTGGGAATGCAATTAAAAATGGTTTCTCTTTTTACTTCATTTTTCAGTTATTATTTTAAATTTTTCAAAAATTAACTTGACTTAATTTTTTTTTTAAGGTATATTAAAAGGCAGGAGGAATACAACTTTATGATACGTATCGAAAACCTCAGTGTCTCCTACAAAGAAACGTTGGCACTAAAGGATATTTCACTAGTGCTCCAAGGACCAACTATTACCGGAATTATTGGTCCAAACGGTGCTGGAAAATCAACTTTATTAAAAAGTATGTTGGGAATTATCCCACATGAAGGTCAGGCCTTTCTCGATGACAAAGAATTCAAGAAATCTTTACATCGGGTTGCCTATGTCGAGCAAAAGATCCATATCGACTACAATTTCCCTATCAAGGTCAAGGAATGTGTCTCTCTGGGACTCTATCCATCTATCCCACTCTTTCACACCTTAAAAGCCAGCCACTGGAAAAAAGTGGCAAATGCACTTGAAATCGTTGGGCTCTCAGACTATGCTGATCGCCAAATCAGCCAGCTCTCAGGCGGACAATTTCAACGTGTGTTGATTGCCCGTTGTTTAGTGCAGGAAGCTGACTACATCTTTCTAGATGAGCCATTTGTCGGGATTGATTCGGTTAGTGAAGAGATTATCATGAACACGCTGAGAGACCTTAAAAAAGCTGGTAAAACAGTTCTCATCGTCCATCATGACCTCAGCAAAGTCCCCCATTATTTCGACCAAGTTTTGCTTCTCAATCGAGAATTAATAGACCTTGGTCCGACTAAAGAAACCTTTACCGAAGCCAATCTTAAGAAGGCCTACGGTAACAAACTCTTTTTCAATGGAGGTGACCTATGATAGCAGAATTTATCGATGGATTGCAACATTTCCATTTCCTACAAAACGCCTTGATAACAGCTATAGTCATCGGAGTCGTTGCTGGTGCTGTGGGATGTTTTATCATCCTACGTGGGATGTCTCTCATGGGAGATGCTATCTCTCACGCAGTTTTGCCCGGCGTAGCCCTTTCCTTTATTCTGGGAATTGATTTCTTTATTGGAGCCATCATCTTTGGCTTGATGGCTTCCATTATCATTACCTACATCAAGGGTAACTCTATCATCAAGAGTGACACTGCCATTGGTATTACCTTTTCATCTTTCTTAGCCCTAGGTGTCATCTTGATTAGCGTTGCCAAGAGTTCGACAGATCTCTTCCATATCCTTTTCGGGAATATCCTCGCTGTCCAAGACATGGATATGTGGATTACCATTGGTGTGGGGGCAATCATTCTTTTGATTATCGGGATTTTCTTTAAACAACTATTGATTACATCTTTTGACGAGCTCCTGGCTAAAGCCATGGGAATGCCTGTCAATTTCTACCACTATCTGCTCATGGTGCTCTTGACCCTTGTGTCAGTCACTGCCATGCAAAGTGTTGGAACTATTCTTATCGTGGCCATGCTAATCACTCCAGCTGCGACGGCTTACCTTTATGCTAATAGCCTAAAGAGCATGATTTTTCTTTCATCAAGTCTAGGAGCACTGGCTTCTGTCGTGGGACTCTTTATCGGCTATAGCTTCAATCTCGCAGCAGGATCCAGCATCGTGCTCACATCTGCCAGTTTCTTTCTCATTAGCTTCTTTATCGCTCCAAAGCAACGATACTTGAAACTAAAAAATAAAAAAATCAATAAATAAGGGGAAACCCTTCTGGAGGAATCTAATGAAAAAATTAGGTACATTGCTTGTTCTTTTTCTTGCTATCATTGGATTAGCTGCCTGTGCTAGCGGAAAAAAAGACACAGCATCTACAAACCAAAAACTAAAGGTTGTAGCAACTAACTCTATCATCGCTGATATTACAAAGAATATCGCTGGTGACAAGATTGATCTTCACAGTATCGTTCCTGTTGGTCAAGACCCACACGAATACGAACCACTTCCTGAAGACGTTAAGAAAACTTCTGAGGCTGACCTCATTTTCTATAACGGTATCAACCTTGAAACAGGTGGCAATGCTTGGTTTACCAAATTGGTCGAAAATGCCAAGAAAACTGAAAACAAAGACTACTATGCAGTTAGCGACGGTGTAGACATCATCTACCTTGAGGGTCAAAACGAGAAAGGCAAAGAAGACCCACACGCTTGGCTCAACCTTGAAAATGGGATGATTTATGCTAAGAATATCGCTAAACAGCTGATTGCAAAAGACCCTAGCAACAAGGAATTCTACGAAAAAAATCTCAAAGAATATACTGAAAAGCTAGACAAACTGGACAAGGAAGCCAAAGAGAAATTTAACAATATCCCTGCTGAGAAAAAACTCATCGTAACCAGCGAAGGATGCTTCAAATACTTCTCTAAAGCCTACGGTGTCCCAAGTGCCTACATCTGGGAAATCAACACAGAAGAAGAAGGAACACCGGAACAAATCAAGACCTTGGTTGAAAAGCTTCGCCAAACAAAAGTTCCATCCCTCTTTGTTGAATCAAGTGTCGATGACCGTCCAATGAAGACTGTTTCACAAGACACAAATATTCCAATTTACGCACAAATCTTTACTGACTCAATCGCTGAAGAAGGTAAAGAAGGTGACAGCTACTACAACATGATGAAATACAACCTTGACAAGATTGCTGAAGGTTTGTCAAAATAATCCATTAAAAACGTCATTCTCACCGAATTGGCGTTTTTTCAATTTCCGGTCAAATCATTGGAAAAATCTGACAATTCTCGGTAGAATAAAAGAAAAAAGAATGGAGTAGTTTCATGACCACTTTTCTCGGAAATCCTGTAACTTTTACAGGTAAACAACTGCAAGTCGGAGACAAGGCACTTGACTTTTCTCTTACGACAACCGATCTCTCTAAAAAAACGCTAGCTGACTTTGATGGAAAGAAAAAAGTCTTGAGTGTTGTCCCTTCTATCGATACTGGTATCTGCTCAACGCAAACACGTCGATTCAACCAAGAACTAGCTAACCTCGACAATACCGTCGTTCTTACTGTTTCTATGGACCTACCATTTGCCCAAGGACGCTGGTGCGGGGCTGAAGGCCTTGATAATGCCATCATGCTTTCAGACTACTTTGACCATTCTTTCGGGCGCGATTATGCCCTCTTGATCAACGAATGGCATCTCCTTGCACGTGCCGTCTTTGTTCTCGATACTGACAATGTCATCCGTTATGTAGAATACGTTGACAATATCAACACGGAGCCAAACTTTGAAGCTGCTATTGCTGCAGTTAAAGAACTAGACTAAAATCACAAGCATTATGGCAGAAGGCTAGAGAAATCTAGCTTTTTTTGATATACTAGAAGGAGAGAAAAGACAAGAGGAAACGAATGACTCCAAATAAAGAAGACTACCTAAAATGTATTTATGAAATCGGTACGGAGATGCAAAAAATCACCAACAAAGAAATTGCTGCCCGTATGCAGGTATCTCCACCTGCCGTAACAGAGATGATCAAACGCATGAAAAGTGAAAATCTCATCCTCAAGGATAAGGAGAACGGCTATCTATTGACAGATATTGGCCTCAAACTTGTCTCTGAGCTCTATCGTAAACACCGTTTGATTGAAGTCTTTCTAGTTCACCATCTAGACTATACTAGCGATCAGATCCACGAAGAAGCTGAGGTCCTAGAGCACACTGTCTCTGACCTATTTGTAAAGAGACTGGATAAACTACTGGGCTTCCCTAAAACCTGTCCCCACGGTGGAACCATACCAGCTGAGGGAGAACTCTTGGTTGAAATCAATAACCTGCCACTAGCGGCCGTCCAGGAAGCTGGAACCTATCTCCTGACACGCGTTCATGATAGTTTTGAACTACTCAAATATCTAGAAAAGCACGCAATTCATATCGGTGACCAACTACAAGTCAAGCAGTTTGATGGCTTTTCTAATAGCTTTACTCTGGTCAACAAAGACGAAGACCTCCAAGTTAGTATGGATATCGCCAAACAACTCTATGTCGAAAAAATCAACTAAGCCCTTATTCCTGAAAGAAATTCCTTTCAGGGATTTTTTATTATGTTAGTTGCAACTCCCATTTGTTTGGTGTAGAATGAAGGTAGATAAAAGAGGGAGGTCTTCCTATGAAAAAGCTCTTTAGAATCCATTTTGCAGCCATTGTAGTCAGCGATTTGCTACTGTTGGTAACTTTCAGACCCCGATACGAACTTTCTTTGGAGAGAGGTCTGATTTTTTGCTTCATTTTCATCCTTGCTCAAGGACTACTGCTATTTCGCTTGGTCAATCGACTCAAAAAACATTTCTCTGAGATTTATCCTCAGATGAACAAAAAAATTCGCTTCTACTATTTAGGAGTGCTCATCAGCGATTTTCTATTATTTGTCTTTTTAGCCATCACTGGCCCTCAATATTTCTACTCTCTTACTCCAGTCTTTACTTCCTGTCATTCTACTTTATATTATATAACGGCTAGCCACCTAAGAGAAAACTATCCCGACTTTTACGACAAACACATCTCCTTCTGGGAGTGCCTATAAATAAAAACCAAGCCGACTGGCTTGGTTTTCTTATCTATTTTTTGTATCAAGGATAATGGTGACCGGTCCGTCATTGACCAGCTCCACCTGCATATCCGCTCCAAAGATACCTGTCTGAACAGGTACTTCCTGAGCTAGCTTTTGATTGAGAGCATCATAGAAATCTGATGCCCTATCAGGCTTGGCTGCACCTGTAAAGGCTGGACGATTGCCTTTCTTAGTGTCCGCAAAGAGGGTAAACTGAGAAATGGAAAGGATTTCCCCCTCAATATCCTTGACAGACAGATTCATCTTGCCTTCTGCATCTGAAAAAATCCGCATGTTGACGAGCTTTCTCACAGCATAGTCCAAATCTTCCTCTTGGTCCTCTGGGCCTACACCGACCAACAATAAGAGCCCCTGATTGATTTTTCCCTGAACCTGACCTTCGATACTCACTTGGGCTTTTTTTACCCGTTGAATGATGATTTTCATAAGCGCCTTTCTATTCAATTATCCGTTGGTACGTTTGACAGAGTAGACCTCTGGCACACTCTTGATTTTGTCAACGACCGTTGTCAGCGTAGAAAGGTTTGAAATACCAAAGGAGACATGGATATTGGCAAATTTCATATCCTTGGTTGGTTGGGCGTTAACGGTTGAGATATTCTTAGTTGTGTTGGAAAGAACTTGCAGAACATCATTTAAGAGACCTGTACGGTTGAGGCCATAGATATCGATATGGGCAATATATTCCTTGCTTGAGTATTGGTCTTCCCATTCCACATCAAGGAGACGTTGCTCGTAGTTTTCTTGGGCACGGAGATTCATACAGTCCACACGGTGAATAGCTACACCACGACCCTTGGTAATGTAGCCAACAATGTCGTCACCAGGCACTGGATTGCAACACTTGGCAATCCGTACTAGGAGACCTGAGGCTCCTTCAATGACCACACCACCCTCATGCTTGACCTTGAGGGTTTCTTTATTCTCAACCTTAACCTCGCCACCTTTGACAAGCTCTTCTGCTTCCGCCTTGGCCTTGGCACGCTCTTCCTCACGGCGTTCTTTTTCGGTCAAACGGTTAAAGACGGTAATAGCGCCAATTTCTCCAAAACCAATGGCAGCATAGAGAGCTTCCTCTGTCTTGTAGCTGGTCTTTTGAAGGACCTCGTCCATGTGACGCTTGTCCATGAATTTATTGGCCACATAACCGTTTTCTTGAAACTGGGCCATCAGCATCTCACGGCCCTTGTTAACGGATAATTCCTTGTCTTGATTTTTAAAGAACTGGCGAATCTTGTTGCGCGCCTTGCTGGTCTTGACCATGTTGAGCCAGTCACGACTCGGACCAAAGGAGTTGGAGTTGGTGATAATTTCAACCTGATCCCCTGTCTTAAGCTTGGTTGTCAGCGGAACCATACGGCCATTGACCTTGGCACCAGTCGCTTTTTCACCGACTTTGGTATGAATTTCATAGGCAAAGTCAATCGGTCCTGAATCTTTCGGAAGGGAGCGAACTGCACCATCAGGTGTAAAGACATAAATCTCCTCCGCCAGATAGTTTTCTTTAACAGAGTCCACAAATTCCTTAGCATCATCAGCCTGGTCTTGGAGCTCCATCATCTCCTTGATCCAGTTCATCCCAATAGCAGATTCCTTGCTGTTGACCTGACCTTTAATGCCTTTCTTATAAGCCCAGTGAGCTGCTACCCCGTACTCAGCCACCTCATGCATTTCTTTAGTACGAATCTGGAATTCAATCGGCCCTTTTGGCCCATAAACAGTCGTATGAATAGACTGGTAACCGTTTGCCTTACGATTAGCGATATAGTCTTTGAAGCGACCTGGCATGGGTTTCCAAAGTTCATGCACATAACCCAACATGGCGTAAACATCACTCTGGGTATCTAAGATACAGCGAATGGCAATCAGGTCATAAATCTCCTCAAAGCGTTTCTTCTTATCCTGCATCTTGCGAAAGATCGAATAGATATGCTTGGGACGGCCATAGATTTTCCCTTTTAGATTGCGTTCGGAAGTGTACTCCTCTAGCTTTGTCACGACTTCATCGACCAAAGCCTCTCGCTCTCTGCGTTTTTCCTTCATCATGTGAGTAATCTTGTAAAACTCAGTTGGATTGAGATAGCGGAAGGACAAGTCTTCTAACTCCCACTTGACGCTAGAAATCCCCAGACGATGAGCAAGTGGTGCATAGATTTCCATGGTCTCTCTGGAAATCCGTTCCTGCTTGTCTTTTCGTAGGTGGTTAAGCGTTCTCATGTTATGCAAGCGATCAGACAGTTTAACCAAGATAACGCGAATATCCTCAGACATGGCCATGAGCATCTTGCGGTGATTTTCTGCTAATTGCTCCTCTATTGATTTGTACTCGACCTTACCAAGCTTAGTCACTCCATCAACAATGATACGAACATCATGACCAAACTCTTGCTCTAAATCATCCAGTGTCGCATCCGTATCCTCAACCACGTCATGCAAAAAACCGCAGGCAACCGTCACGGCATCTAGCTTGAGTTTAGCTAAAATCCCTGCCACCTGAATGGGATGAATAATATAGGGCTCGCCAGATTTACGGTATTGACCACTATGGCATTCAACGGCGTAAACCAAGGCTTTATGTACAAAAGCAACATCTTCTTTTGATAAATATTTTTGCGTTAAAGCGACAACCTCATCGCCCGTCAAATTCACTTCTTTCGGCATCTATTCTCTCCAATTCTTCCTACCATTTTATCACTTTTTTAAGAATAATAAAACTAGAAAAGCCTGTTTTCATGCCTAGCCTCTGCATTTAAATAGAAAAAGCACTGCAAGAGAAACTCTGCAGTGCTTTGCTATTCTATTTATTTATCTTAGTAGACTGTTTTTTCAGTTTCTACATCGAAGAAGTGTGCTTTGTTCAAGTCAAATCCAAGTTCAACTGTTGCACCTGTTTGCAAGTAGTCACGAGCATCCACTTTTGCAACAAATTCGTCTTTACCAACTTGGCAGTAAAGGTGAGATTCTGAACCAAGCAATTCTGATACTGAGATAGTTGCTTTAACCACTGATTCTGGGAATGTTTCAAGGAAAGCAGGTTCTGCATTCACATCTTCTGGACGGATACCGAAAATCAATTCTTTTCCTTCGTAGCCTTTGTCACGAAGAACTTTCAAAGCACCTTCTGGCACTTTCAAGCGGAAACCGTCAGAAACAATTTCGCTACCAACCAATTTCACATTGATGAAGTTCATAGCTGGGCTTCCGATAAATCCTGCTACAAATTTGTTAACTGGGTTTTTGTAAACTTCTTGAGGGGTACCGATTTGTTCAACACGTCCGATAGTACCTGTACCAGCAGGGTTCTTAGTTGCTGACATGATAACGATACGGTCTGCCAATGTCATCGCTTCTGTTTGGTCGTGGGTTACGTAGATAGTTGTAGCTCCGATACGACGGTGGATTTTCGCAATTTCAGCACGCATGGATACACGAAGTTTGGCATCCAAGTTTGACAAAGGTTCGTCCATCAAGAACACTTTTGCATCACGGACGATGGCACGACCCATGGCAACACGTTGACGTTGACCACCTGAGAGGTCAGCAGGTTTACGATCCAAGAATTCTTTCAAACCAAGGATTGCTGCCGCTTCTTGCACACGTTTGTCGATGTCTTCTTTGCTGTATTTGCGCAATTTCAAACCGAAAGCCATGTTGTCATATACAGTCATGTGTGGGTAAAGAGCGTAGTTTTGGAATACCATGGCAATGTCACGGTCTTTTGGAGCTACGTCGTTGACAACCACGCCATCGATAGATGCAGTACCTTCTGTAATGTCTTCAAGACCAGCAATCATACGAAGAGTTGTTGATTTACCACATCCTGAAGGACCTACGAAAACGATAAATTCTTTGTCTTTGATGTCCAAGTTGAAGTCTTCAACTGAGTAGTGTTCGCTGTTTGGATATTTTTTGTAAATGTTTTTAAGATTTAATTCTACCATCGAGGTGAACTCCTTTTGTCTTTTGATAGTTTTATTATAGATGAAAACGCTTTACTTTTCTATGGCAAGGTGACCAAAAAAATAAAAAAGTTCTGTGCAACTTGCACAAAACTTTAAAGAATATCTGGTAAAATCAACTGATAACACAAGGTAAGATCCGTTAACTCCTTCAACTGAAGCCCTGTCAATTCTTCCCATCTATCAATCTTGTATTGGAGAGAGTTGCGGTGCAGATAGAGTTGCTGGGCCGTTTTAGTTAGGACGGCACTGTTTTCCCAGAGAGAAAGGATAATTTCCTGAATCTGGTCCTGGTCCAAAATCATCTGGTGCAGGCAATCTTTAATGACTCTCAGGTCCACAATCCTTTCTCCCATACTCCAAAGATAGAGCTGTGAAAAGGTATGTACACCTTGATGCCCCTGACGCCACCAAGTCTTAAACAAATCTCGCTCCGCTTTGATCAAGTCTGATAGGGCTTGAGGGCCTGTCTGAGGCCAAACCTGGCCTAACATGATTGACAGACGAAGACCAAAGTCATACTCAACCGCTTCAATCGTATCAGATAAGATTGAGCGAACAGAGGTGTACTTATCTTGTTGAAGCACAAACACATAGTCCTGAGCCCCCACTTGTAGCACTGTTTGGAAGTTGGGAAAAAGAGTCCGCATCATGTCTAGCCAAGAGGATAGATTTTCCTGTTGGAAATAGGAAAGATGGCAATAAACCAGCTGAATCTTTTTGAAAGTTTGCGGTGCCTGCCCCTTCCCCTCGATCAGATAGGAATACCAAGGATTGAGCGAACGAGCCTGCTCCTGCTGGGTTAAAAGGGCAACCAACTGCTTTTCACGCTCGCTGAGCCCAGCTTCCTCCAGTAAAATCCACTGCTGAGAAGCTAAAGGGAGAGTAAGATAGCCTGGTTTCTCAATCGGCTGATCTGAAATCTGAGCTTCAGGAAACCAGTCTTGTAATTCCTTTGCAATCATATTCTAGCCCTCCACTTTTTGGATGCACCACGAAATCAAGGTCTCTAGACGCTCCATATTTTCAGTCAGATGGAGATAGCCCATCACTGCTTCAAAACCTGTAGACATGCGGTAAGTCACCACATCAGCATTTTTAGCCTTTGTGTGGCTATTGGTATTGCGACCACGTTTGTAGATTTCTTCTTCTTTTTCCGTCAGGACTTGCTCCTCCAACATCAGGGAAATCAGGCGAGCCTGAGCCTTGGCCGAGACATACTTGGTCGCCTCTTGGTGGAGCTTGTTGGGTTTGGTCATGCCTTTAAGGATGAGATGGCGACGGATATACATGGAATAAACTGCATCTCCCTCAAAAGCTAGCGCAATCCCGTTAATGAGATTGACATCAATCACGAGACCACCTCACTCCATCCTTGGTGTCAAGGAGCTTAATTCCTTGAGCAGCCAATTGATCACGGATTTGGTCTGCTGTCGCAAAGTCACGATTGGCACGCGCTTCTTGACGTTTTTGGATTAAGGCTTCAATGTCTGCATCCAAAACTTCCTCAACAAAGACAATCCCAAAGACCTCCAACATAGCCGCAAGAGCTTCCTTAACACTTGCATCATAGTTTCCTGAGTTGATCCATTTGGCCATTTCAAAGACAACTGTGATACCGTTGGCAGAGTTGAAATCCTCATCCATAGCAGCTACAAACTTGTCTTTAAAGGCTTGTAACTCTTGGGTATCCACGTTTCCTGTAAATGGTTGTTCGTAAGTGTTCTTCAGATACTTGAGATTGGTCTCGGCGTCTCTCACTGCTTTTTCGGTAAAGTTGATAGGCTTGCGGTAATGCTGAGTCGCAAAGAAGAAACGCAACACTTGACCATCAAGAGTTCTAAGGGCATCATGGACGGTGATAAAGTTACCCAAGGACTTAGACATCTTGACATTGTCGATATTGACAAAGCCATTATGCATCCAGTAGTTAGCAAAAGTCTTACCTGTTTTTGCTTCTGACTGGGCAATTTCGTTGGTATGGTGAGGAAACTCCAAATCAGCTCCACCACCGTGGATATCAATGGTATCTCCCAAAATCTCTGTCGACATGACTGAACACTCGATATGCCAGCCCGGACGACCAGGTCCCCAAGGACTGTCCCAAGAAATCTCGCCTGGTTTTGCAGCTTTCCAAAGGGCAAAGTCTACAGGATTTTCCTTGCGAGCTGTTTCTTCATCGGTACGACCTGAAGCACCCAGCTCCAAATCTTCCAAGGTTTTGTTAGCCAATTTGGCGTAATTGTGGGATTTTTCCACACGGAAATAGACATCCCCTTGGCTCTCGTAAGCATAACCTTTTTCAATCAAGTCTTCCACAAAACGAATGATGTCCGCCATAAACTCCACTACACGCGGATGGCGAGTCGCAGGTTTCACGCCCAAAGCTGTCACATCCTCACGAAAGGCAGCGATGTACTTGTCCGCAACCTCCAGAGGCGTGATACCTTCTTCCTTGGCACGGTTGATAATCTTATCGTCTACATCTGTAAAGTTGGAAATATAGGCAACTTCGTAGCCACGGTATTCGAAATAACGACGAATGGTATCAAAAGCCACCGTCGAACGGGCATTCCCTACGTGGATATAGTTGTATACCGTTGGCCCACAGACATACATGCGAACCTTTCCTTCTTCGATTGGGACAAATTCTCGCAAATCACGAGACATGGTGTCGTAAATTTTAATCATGCGGTCCACTCCCTTCTCTATTTCTGACTTTTTCGGCTGAAAACCAGCTCTGCAAAAGGGCCAAATTGTCTGAGGCTATCCAGTTGGTAAAAGCGCTGCCCTTCCTCTTGGGTAAAGAGGGGAACCCCCTTTCCTAGGATAAGGGGTGCTATCTGAATAATGAGGTGGTCGAAAAGATCCGCATCCAAGAGCGGTCCTACCAAGGAATTACCACCAATCACAAAGACATTTTTGCCTTTGTCAATCTGGTGAACAAAGTCCACCACATCCCCAGCTACTGGCTGGTAATTGCTGACAGGCAGGTGCCTATCATGCGTAAAGACATAGTTTTCCGTAGCTTTATAAAAACTTTCTACATCTTGCAAATCTTGGATTTCCTCAAAGGTCCGCTTGCCCATGATGGTGATATCCATTTGCCTGTAAAAATCATCATAGCCTGTATCCTCTACAGAACCAAGCTGATGCAGCCAGTCTATCCTGTGCTGGCTGTCTGCCAAGTAGCCATCCATGGTGATACAGCCGTAAAAATATACTGCCATTCTTGTAGTTACCTTTCTAGTTCCTTTGCTATTGTCAAAGCGATAGTGAAAAAAGTCATGGCATCAGCTGTCCGCTCTTCATGGCGAGCATCCCAGGTTCGGTTATGATGATCCACATAGTCAGCTGTGTAGAAGAACTGATAGACTTTACTCTTGCGAAATTGACTCCAAGCCATGATAGCTGAAGCTTCCATGTCCACCACTTGAGCTCCAGCAGCCAAGCGACGCTTGACCTTATCAGGCGTTTCCCGATAAAAGGCATCAGTCGTCCAAGCCTTGGTGCGGATATGCTCGATATTGTGCTTGTCAAAGATGGCTTCCAGCTCAATCAGCAGAGACTCGTCATAGGCGACTTCGTCACCCGGTGGGGCATAGTGATAGCTAGTTCCTTCATCTCGCAATGCAGCTGCAGGCAGGATAATTTTATCCACCTCAATTGAGCGGTCCAAAACGCCACAGGAACCTAAAATGATGAAATTTTTGAAGCCTCTGGCCGCCAACTCCTCCAGCTGGCCGACTATCATGGGAGCCCCAATTGGAGCCAACATAACTGCTAGCTTGCTAGGTCCTTGGCCATAAATATACCATGGATGATGGCCGTTTATGCTTTTCAAATAGCCTCCCGGATAGACATCTTCTGACTCAATCAAACGTTTCAGAATTTCGCCATTAAAGGACAGAATGATGGTTTCGCATACCTCTCCCTTGTCATGGACTGGCTTTTCAGTTGGCTCAATAACTGCTGCTACATCTTCAAATTCCTCTAATAGCATAACTTCTCTTTCTTTAAGGCTCCAGCAAATCCGCCTTCATTTTATTTAGACGGCGCAGTTTGGTCTCATCTTTTTTGGCTTCACTGATATAATGAGCCCATTCACGCTGGTGGCTAGGTGGCAGTTTAATAAAGCGCTCCTTAGCAAGACCATCCAAGCGTTCTTGCAACTCAAGAACTGCCTGGTTCAAAATTTCATCTGATAAATCTGACATAGTTCTTACCTCCTGTCATACTTCACCTCGATAACTTTGTTACCCCATCCTACAGACTTGATGAATGGTGACTGGCTTCTCTAGCCTGCTCTAGTTTATTGACGTAGTACTCTCGTTTTTCTTCGACTTCGTGGATCGTTGGTTCATCCTTCTGTCCATGAACGCGAACAATCTTAGCTGGAATACCGACAACTGTCACATCACTAGGTACGTCTGCCACGACTACTGCAGCAGCACCGACTTTGGCATTTTCACCGATTTCTACCGGTCCAATGACTTGGGCATGGGCGGATATAAGCGCTCCTTTTCGAACGGTAGGATGGCGTTTGCCACAGTCTTTCCCTGTTCCCCCAAGAGTCACCCCATGATAGAGGAGAACTCCCTTCTCAACGATAGCCGTTTCTCCAATGACTAGGCCTGAACCGTGGTCGATAAAGACACCTGATTCTATCTGAGCACCCGGATGGATCTCAATCTGAGTCCAGAAGCGCCAAAACTGACTGTGCATACGAGCCAAGAGTTTAAAGCCATGCTTCCAGAGAAAATGCGAGAGACGGTGGGCAGCCAAGGATTTGACACCTGGATAGGTCAGTAGAACCTCCAAAGTGGTGCGCGCCGCTGGATCATTTTCTTTTACGATATCAATGGTTTCGCGCCACCATCCCATACATTTCTCCTTTCTTATTCTGAATCTTTTGGTTTGTGTGTAAATTCTTTCTTCGGTTTGTGATCCTTGTGATGACGTGGACGGTGAGGACGTTCAGACTTTTCACCTTTTTCATCACGCTCTGGTTTTGGTGGACGAGGAAGAAGAGCCTTCATAGAAGCATCCACACGACCTTTTTCGTCAATCTTGATAACCTTGACATCGACTTCGTCTCCAATAGCCACCAAGTCTTCGACATTATTGGTACGCGTCCAAGCCATTTCCGAAATGTGAACGAGGGCATCTGTCTTGTCAAAGAGGTTGACAAAGGCACCGAATTTCTCGATACGAACGACCTTAGCACGGTAAACTTCATCCACTTTGGCTTCACGAACCAAACCAGCAATAATTTCTTTGGCACGGTTAATAGCAGCTTGGTCACTAGAGTAGATAGATACATTTCCTTCTTCGTCGATATCAATCTTAACGCCTGTTTCAGCGATAATCTTGTCAATCGTTTCTCCACCTTTACCAATGACAATCTTGATCTTATCAACATCAATCTTAATGGTATCAATTTTCGGAGCAGTTGGAGCCAATTCTGGACGAACTTCTGGAATAGTTGCTTCAATCACATCAAGGATTTCAAAACGCGCTTTCTTGGCTTGAGCAAGGGCCTCAGTCAAGATTTCTGCAGTAATCCCTTGAATCTTGATATCCATTTGAAGGGCTGTAATCCCGTCACGAGTACCGGCAACCTTAAAGTCCATGTCTCCAAAGTGGTCTTCCAATCCTTGGATATCTGTCAATACTGTATAGTTATTTCCATCTGAGATGAGACCCATGGCAATACCAGCTACTGGCGCCTTGATTGGCACACCACCAGCCATAAGGGCAAGCGTTCCCGCACAGATAGAAGCTTGAGAAGAAGAACCGTTTGATTCTAAGACTTCTGCTACCAAGCGGATCGCGTATGGAAATTCTTCCAAACTTGGCAAGACTTGAGCAAGGGCACGCTCACCAAGAGCACCGTGACCAATTTCACGACGACCTGGTGCACCATAACGACCAGTTTCCCCTACAGAGTATTGAGGGAAGTTATAGTGGTGCATGAAGCGTTTCTTGTATTCTGGGTCCAAACCATCGATGATTTGCGTTTCGCCCATCGGAGCCAATGTCAAGACTGAAAGGGCTTGAGTTTGCCCACGAGTGAAGAGACCTGAACCGTGCACACGAGGAAGGAAATCGACAACTGCATCCAAAGGACGGATTTCATCGACTTTACGGCCGTCAGGACGAACCTTGTCTTCTGTGATCAAACGGCGTACTTCAGCGTGTTCCATTTGTTCCAAGATTTCAGCCACATCACGCATGATTCGTTCAAATTCTTCATGGTCTGCATATTTTTCTTCGTAAACTGCGGTCACTTGATCTTTCACTGCTTGAGTTGCAGCTTCACGAGCCAATTTTTCTTCTACTTGGACCGCTTTTTGGAGGTCGCTGTTGTAGGTTGCAATGATTTCAGCCTGCAAGTCCGCATCCACATGAAGCAATTCCACTTCTGCTTTTTCCTTACCGACCGCAGCAACGATTTCTTCTTGGAAGGCAATCAATTCTTTAACAGCTTCGTGCCCTTTGAGAAGGGCTTCCAACATGATTTCTTCTGACAATTCTTTGGCACCAGACTCAACCATGTTGATAGCGTGTTTGGTCCCAGCTACTGTCAATTCAAGAAGTGATTG
Source organism: Streptococcus oralis subsp. oralis (assembly GCF_002096435.1). GTDB lineage: Bacteria > Bacillota > Bacilli > Lactobacillales > Streptococcaceae > Streptococcus > Streptococcus oralis_AA. The sequence goes on along the minus strand of NZ_NCUI01000025.1, from coordinate 457,184 downwards.
CTCTGCTTGTTCTTGACTAGGGTTGATGATGATTTGGCCATCGACATAACCCACTTGTACCCCAGCGATTGGACCGTCAAACGGAATGTCTGAGATAGAAAGTGCCAATGATGAACCAAACATAGCTGCCATTGGAGCAGAGGCATTTTCATCGTAAGAAAGCACTGTGTTAATCACTTGGACTTCATTACGGAAACCTTCCGCAAACATAGGACGGATTGGACGGTCAATCAAACGCGCTGTCAAAGTCGCATCTGTTGAAGGACGTCCTTCACGTTTCATAAAGCCACCAGGAAACTTCCCAGCCGCATACATTTTTTCTTCATAGTTGACTTGAAGTGGGAAGAAATCCCCAGTTGCCATTTTCTTAGACATAACGGCCGCAGTCAAGACAGTTGACTCACCGTAACGCACGACAACAGAGCCATTTGCTTGCTTAGCAACCTGACCAGTCTCTACGATTAACTCACGACCTGCAAAAGTCGTTTGAAACACTTGTTTTGTCATTTTAATCCCCTTTGGATTGATGAAATTATACGCCTTGCCTACAAAGATCAAGATACTAAGGTCGCAAAAAGCAAAGTAAAAATAGGAAACTGGCGAAGTCTTCGATGAAGACAAGACAGTTTATCTTTTTTACACAGCTTTTCGGCCGGGTTCAATTTTCAAGATACAAATCATTAGAAAGGTTTGATGCTAAAGCATCTAATCCTTTCACGCTAATCGCTATTAGGCGATTAGCTAAATGCTTTACTAACTCTCTCGTCAAATAACATCGATTTGACTCGTTCGTGTCGCTCAAACTAAATACTGAAAAGAACAAATTATGAAAAAATTTCTATCATAAAATTGAGAATCGACAAAGCCTTTAAAACTTTTATACCCTCATCTTTGTATCAAGTACGTACAGAGTCTATTTTATCATATTTTTCTTAAAAAGTGCGGGCTTTTCTATTAAAAAGGAACCATTCCCCTCACCTGAGAAGAATGGTTTGCTTTTTATTATCCTAAAGACTGATGGTTAAATAAGGCATGGGTTGCTTGGTGGATGTATTTTGCTGTTTCAGCATTGTTCATGGTGTAGAGATGCACACCTGCGACATCCTGGGTTACCAAGTCCACGATCTGATCCACTGCGTAGGCAAGTCCTGCTGCTCTGAGCGACTCAGGGTCATGCTCATACTTGTCTAAGATAGCCTTGAATTTTCGTGGAAGATGAATATTCTCACACGTTTGCAAGAGACGAAGCGCTTGATTACGGTTCAGAATGGGCATGATACCCGCATGAATGGGAACATCAATCCCCGCCAAGGTACACTTGTCTTGGAAATCATAGAAACGCTCATTATCAAAGAAAAGTTGCGTTACGAGGCTTGAACAACCTGCATCCACTTTCTTCTTGAGATTTTGGATATCCGAGATCTGGTTTGGCGAGTCAGGGTGTCCCTCTGGGTAGCAAGCTCCGATAATATCAAAGTGAGGGGCTTGTTCCTTGATGAACTCGATCAAGTCCGTTGCATAGCGGAAATCCTTTTGTGGTTCCACATCAGGGATAATATCCCCACGCAAGGCCAAGATTTTCTGTACCCCAACCTTATCCAAGTCCGCAATGGTTTCAGCAACCTTGTCCTTGGTCAGATAGATAGCTGGCAAGTGGGCAATAGTTGGAATCGCCAAGTCATTCTGGATAAAGTCAGCCAAACGAACCGTCGTTTCCTTGATATTAAATTTATTATTGCTGGCAGTCACACTGATAAAGTGCGGTGTCAGCTCCCGCATATCCTGCAAGGCTGAAATAATTTTATCATTACCCACAGCTGGGTTTGGAGGGAACACTTCAAATGAAAGTGACGGTGTTTGGCGTGACATAGTCATTATCCTTTTCTTTTTGATTTCATGATTGCTGAGCCAGCTAGGGCCAAGCAGTTCCTTGATCAGTCAGTGTCAAGAGAGAAATCTTATCTTACAATTTCTCACGCGCAGCTTTTGCTGCTTCGACAAGGCGGATCAAGCTTTCTTTTGTTTCTGGAATACCACGTGTTTTCAAACCACAGTCAGGGTTGATCCAAACTTTCTTGCTTGGTACTTTAGCAAGAATAGCATCGATTGTGTGGTCGATTTCGCCTTCATTTGGCACACGAGGTGAGTGGATATCGTATACCCCAGGTCCCACTTCTGTTTGGAAGTTTTTCGCTTTGAGTTCGTCCAAGATTTCAAGGTTTGAACGGCTTGCTTCAAAGGAAATAACGTCCGCATCCATGTTGTCGATAGCTGGGATGATATCTGTAAATTCTGAGTAACACATGTGAGTGTGGATTTGAGTATCAGGTGCAACTGTAGAGTGTACCAAGCGGAAGGCTGGAATAGCCCAGTCAAGGTAGTCTTCATACCAGTCGCTACGACGGAGTGGCAATTTCTCACGAAGAGCAGCCTCGTCGATTTGGATGATTTTCACACCTGCAGCTTCAAGGTCAAGAACTTCATCCTTGATAGCAAGGGCGATTTGAAGAGTTGAGTCCTTGATAGAGATGTCTTCACGTGGGAATGACCAGTTAAGGATGGTAACAGGTCCTGTCAACATACCTTTAACAGGTTTGTCAGTACGGCTTTGTGCGTAGCTAGACCATTTGACAGTGATAGGGTTAAGACGAGTGACATCGCCCCAGATGATTGGTGGTTTCACCCCACGCATACCGTATGATTGTACCCAACCATTCTTAGAGAAGAGGTAACCTGACAAGTTTTGACCGAAGTACTCAACCATGTCATTACGCTCGAATTCACCGTGTACAAGCACGTCAAATCCAACTTCTTCTTGCCATTTAATCCATTCGTCGATTTGTTCTGCTAAGAACTTGTCATAGTCTTCTGCTGACAACTCACCCTTACGGAAGGCCAAACGTTTGGCACGAACTTCCTTAGTTTGAGGGAATGAACCGATTGTTGTTGTTGGAAGAGCTGGAAGTTTGAAGGCATCTTCTTGGATAGCTTCACGTTCTGCAAAGGCTGGCAAACGAGTGTAGTCTGCGTCAGTCAATCCAGCGATGCGCGCACGAAGTTCTGCATTTTCACCCACACGCTCAGTAGCAAAGAGTTCTTTGTTAGCTGCAAGAGCTTCTGCACCTTGACCATTGCGGATAGCATCCAAGTCACGAAGTTCTTCCAATTTTTCAACCGCAAAAGCAAAGTGGTTCAAGATTGCTGGTTCAAATTCTTCGTTAGCTGTTGTAAATGGCACATGAAGAAGTGAGCATGAGCTTGTCAACACAATATTTTCAGCTGGAATTTGCTCAAGAACAGCCAAACTCTTTTCGTAATTGTTGCGCCAGATGTTTTTACCATTGACGATACCTGCATAGAGAGTCTTGTCAGCTGGGAAACCACCTTTAACCAATTCAAGAGTTTTCTTACCTTCAACGAAGTCCAAACCGATGGCATCTACTGGCAAGTTTACAAGATCAGTGTAGACGTCACGAACGTCACCGAAGTAAGTTTGAAGCAAGACTTCAAGACCTTTTTTGTCAGCCAAGAGTTTGTTGTAGAGGTTCAAGAAGAGAGCTTTTTCTTCAGCTGTCAAATCTTTGACAAGAGCCGCTTCGTCGAGTTGGATGCGAGTCGCACCAAGTTCCGCCAATTTAGCAAAAACTTCTTGGTAAGCAGCTACTAAGCTATCTACGAAGTCTTCTGCTTTCACACTGTCTTCAAAGTCTGATAATTGAAGGAAAGTGAACGGACCTACAAGAACAGGACGAGTGTTCAATCCAAGTTCTTTTGCTTCTTGGAATTCATCAAAAATCTTGTGACCAGCCAATTTTACTTGAGTGTCTTTTTCAAATTTAGGCACGATGTAGTGGTAGTTGGTGTTGAACCATTTCTTCATCGGAAGGGCACGCACATCCCCTTTTTCCCCTTGGTAACCACGTCCCAAAGCAAAGTAACGCTCAAGGTCCGACAAATCCAAGTTTTGAACGGAAGCAGGCACCACGTTGAAAAGGAAAGCTGCATCTAGGAAGTTGTCATAGTGAGAAAAGTCATTTGATGGGATTTCAGTGATGCCTTTTTCTTTGACAATGTTCCAGTGTTTTGCACGCAATTCTTTAGCCGCAGCCAAGAGTTCTTCTTCTGAGATTTCTTTTCTAAAGTATTTTTCAGTTGTAAATTTTAATTCGCGGAATTCACCCAAACGAGGGAAACCGATGATCGTAGTTGACATGATGTGTCCTCCAAAATTTGTTGTTGAAACTATCTTAACAGAAAAGAAACTGTCTGTATAATTGTAAATAATTAGGCTTTGATATAGTTTGAAACTATATCGCTCTTTTGGACAAAAGAAAAAGACTTGAGACCAGTGTCTCAAATCCTTTGTATTGCTTGTTTTATTGCTGTATTTTAGTTAGAATGCTCAAACGAGCTATTGACGATTCTCATCAGTGACTATGGCTTGTTATTAGAAAAGACTATAGGTCTATTTAATCAACCTTTTTCCTGTTCAAGTGGGACGACTGCTAGTGTCTTTCCTAAACTGGCTAAGACTTTTAAGACCGTATCCAACTGAGGACTGGTCTTTCCTGTCTCCATCCTAGCTATAACAGGCTGGCTTACTCCACTGAGTTCCTCTAGCTTTTTCTGACTAATACCTTGCTCATGTCTAGCTTCTATCAACTCACTCATGATAGCCACTCGCATATCACTTTCAAGGATTTCCTCCTTGGTAAAGAGTTCAGATCGGATATCTTTCCAATTACTTCCAATAGCACTATTCTTCATCACTTAACCCTCTTTCTTTTATGTCCTTCAGTTCACGCTTGGCTTTTTCAATTTCTCTCCTAGGAGTTTTCTGAGTCTTTTTGACAAAATGATGTAAGAGAACAAAACTCCCATCAAGCCACGCTACAAATAATATCCTATCCCTAAGAGGTCTTAGTTACCAAATCTCATCTTCCAAATGTTTGATATAGGGTTCACCAGTTCTAGTCCCATGCTGACTAAGCAACTCGATATAGTCGTTTAGTTTATTGAGTTTGATGCGACTATCCTTACTCTTCTTTCTAGCCAATTCTCTCATATAATCTAAGACTGGCTCGTTTCCATTTTTGTCCTTATAGAAGTAAATCGTATGCACCAAGTAGCCTCTTTCTAATTCAATTATAACTCAAAAGTTATTAAAAGTAAATCCTAATACTCATAAAAAGAAGACCTTAGAATCATTCTAAAGGTCTCATCTTTATTATTCGAAAAAATTACGAGAAGAGTTATAATGTGGAGCTAATCCTGACTCTTACACCAACTCAATGCCTTTCTCACGGAGATTAGCCAGACACTCCTCGTAGTAGGCTGAATCATGCTCACTATAGATGGGATTTCCCAACTTTTCCTCAGGCAAGTCTTCATAAGGATGACAGATCTTGCCACGGTAGTTCTTGTCCAGCCACTCTGGACTGACATTGTAGCCTCGGTTAGCCATTTCCTCCATGATCAAGCGATGATAGGCATAGAGGTGATAAGGCGAGTGAGTAAAGACATAGTCCACCGTCGCATGCTTTCTGCCCCAACCATTGCCACGCAAGGCGCAGCACTCTCGATGTTGTCCCAAGAGCTGAGGACGGGGAAGTTGTGAAATCAAAGCCTCATGCCAAAGTCTCATGGGAGTCTCCTTTCAGTAAAGTCGAATATTGCAAGTAGGTATTTGGATAGCGATCAAGCAAGTCTCGAGTCTTAGAAATCAAGTCTTCCTTGGAAGTCTGACCAAAGCGGTAGCGATCCAGCAAGAGCATATAGTCTTTGCGCTCAGCATCAGTCGCTTTCTTTTTGAAATAACCCCAAATATGCTGAAAGGCATTGCAAACCTGACCTCTATGCTCAGGAATTTGGCAAGCACGGTCAATCAGTTCTTGAACATGACTCAGCTCCACCTCTTCATTCTTCAAGTATTGGCGAATCTCATTGTAAATATTGCTGGAATGGCTTAAAACGAGGTATTTGTTTCTAGCCCAGAGTTGCTGACACTGGGATTTTTGGTTAATTTGTTCCATGTTTCTCCTTACTTTCTATCAGTTTCCAGGAAATATGGAAACAAAGTTGAATCTTAATTTTTTAAGGAAATGTATTTTCTTTCTATTTTATCATATTTTCACTACTAAAAATTAACTTTGGTATAACGGTTAAAAATAAGCAATGAATTAGAAAAAAATCCCAAATTTTAAAATCCTAATCCCTACGTCTATGTTCTCCATCTATTTCTTCTACAGATTTAAATCCTTTTAATTCCAGTTGCTCAAGTTTCGGACGAATCTTTCTCATGACATCCTCCCTATAATCTTCAAATTCATGAGGAGGTTCAAAAGCGTATTTTTCTATCCAAAGAGTATAGGTCATATTTTCTGGAATTTTATCAAAGTCAAAATAATTTCCCGCTGTAGAAAGAATCCCTCGGAATTTCCAAAATGATAAAAATTCCTTATCTCCAAAACAATCTATCGTATTCCATATACTGCTATCCCATTTCTTAAATTGTCCAAATTTATTAACTACACTGAGATAGGTCAAGAGGAAGATTTCTTCGCCTACCTACAGTTCTCGTGCAAGTTTTATAGGTTCTATCTCTTAAAAACTTATAAATTGCTAAGTTCAACAAACTGGGATTTGTCAATTTTACAGTAGTTACAATATCTTTATAGCCATTTATTTATATATTTTCTTATTAAATCATTTACTTCATCAGGATTATCTTGATTTGAATTATGAGCGGCATTTTTAATAATGTGTAGTGGGTATCCTTCCCTTTTGTGCCACTCTCTTGTATACTGCGACACTTTACCAACCTTATCGTTCTCCCCAAGTAAAAGTATTACAGGACATTTCAAATTTATTTCATGATTTTCAGGAATAAATGCTGCTTCACCTATCCACATCAAATGGCATAGTTCCTTTTTACTATAGATTGAAAGCATAAGTTTCATACTGTTCTGAGTATACTCAGAAACACCACAACCTTTTGCCATGAAATCTCTTAGCATTTTATCAGGGTATAGTTTACTTAGCCACTCAATCTGGTTTAACCAAAACATATCTGATTTGCTATAATAATTTCCAAAAGGAACGCTATCTATAGAAATAAAACCTATTGCTTGTTCTTGATGTTCTTCTATGTAATATTGAGCTATCATTCCTCCAAGTGATTGCCCAATAAATATTGCCGATTTAACATTCTCTGTTTTTAATATAATTTCCAGTTCTTGCGTCACTAATTTGTAATTAAACGTACTGTATGGTCTAGACTCTCCGTGACATGGGCAATCCCAAACAATAATATTGAAATCCTTTTTAAATTCATCTACTTGTTTATCATATAATCTATGATCAGCTGTCAATCCAGGAAGCATTACAATGCATGGTTTTTCGACATTTTCATTAGTCCAATAATACGTATTTCCTTGTTCCGATTCCACACTTTTTTTAATCATCCTATCTCTCCACAAATTCCAATTTATCTACACTGTTTTAATATTCTCATTTATCAATTCAATAAATACTATCACAATCACTCCATTAAATAAGTATATTATCTTTTCTATTTTATCATATTTCAAGAAAAACCACTCGACCTAGGGAGGATGAGTGGGGTATAATCTATTTTTAAAATATGATTTTATAATTGTACTTTATAAATTCAATCATTTCTTTGATTTTATTAAGGTAGTAGAACATCTTTCATACCATCCTTATCATCACTCTTTACAAATACAACATTCTGTTCCCCTGTTAACTCTATCAATTTTTCCTTCCCAAGGATGATTGCGAGATTCTTAATAATCGATCGTTTTGCTGGCTCATCAACATAAGTGAAAATAAATCGATAAGGATACTCACCTTTATTTGCTAATTCAAAACATTTTTGAAAAATCTCTTTATCTAAAGGATCTACTGAATGACCAAAAATAACAATGTTTTTCGAAACTGGAACTCTAGTCGGAACAGCACGCCCTGCAACAGAAGTATTTTTTACAATATAATTTCTCTTAATAAAAAATTCTTCAAATTTATTTCCAGTTTCCTTAACAACCCTTTGGTAATACTTCTGATAAGGAATTAGGTCACTGTTGACATCATTTTCTTTATCTTCAATTCCAAAGACCATGGTATTGATTCTATTAAACGTTCTATCTAAATCAATTCGACCATGTATAAAATGAGTTCTTTCTTCAACAGTTCCAAATAGATAAGCTGACGTGTTGGTATAATTAAAGTTTAAAACATAAGAACTTAATAAATGAGGTACTGCATCCAAAGCTGTCGCCTTGGCTTTAATCTCGCTAACTTCAAAATCTAAATAATCTAAATACGACAGATAGATTTCTAGCAGTTCTGTTAATAAATTTAACTGTTCGATAAAGATATAGTTTAGTTTGTTCAACACACAATCTCTATCCAAAAACTTCCACTCATACTCTTGATAAAATGGAGCAAATACGTTTGCAATAAAGTATTTTGCACTGAAATTAGTTTCTTTTTTCAATATATCGTTACTTCTCCTAACTGGATGTATAGCTGATAAATCATAAAGCAATTGCATATTCTCTTTAAAATACATTATCGCATCTACAAGTTGGGAAATCATGATTTCAAGGTTAGACCAATTATCTCCAAGAGTACCTTTGTTCTCATTAATGAATCTCAAATACAAATTATCTCTGAATTTTTCAATACAAATATTTTTGACTTTTAGAAACTCTACTAATTCCTCGTCAGGATTAGAAAATAATTGTTTTTCAAACTCAATAAAATCGGTATATTTTGTTTTTCGCCCCATTGCAATATCAAAACCATTACCTAAAATTAAAATTGTATCTGCCATGATTTTTTCTCCTCTTCATTATAGATAATTACCAAAATTATACCACGAATCCACCAAAAAAACGCCTTTAGATAATAATATATCTAGAGACGTTTGTTTTTATCCTGCAACTTGTTCTGCTTCTTCTACTTTTACTTTCTTATCCTTCTTACTTGAACCAGTCAATCGTCGTTTACTGTCTCGGATTGTATTCAGGTCCTTGAGGAGTTTGGTTAGGTGCTCTTTTTCTGGATAGGCTTCTGCGCTGGCTACGGTATAGCGCATAAAGAGGTCGTAGATGCTGGTTAGTTCGGTGCGGACTTGTCTAGTCTTGCCGACTTCCTTGGCAGACTTATGCGCACGCGCCTGACTTTCGACCTTGTCATAGTCTTCCTGAGCACTAATCACCGCCTGTAGCATAGGGGTCAATCCTAGACTAGTCACTGCTGTCTGGTAGGGTTCCTCACTCAGGGTTTTGAGCAGGCTCTTGATTTCTGCCGTTTCCACATCATTGCTATGCTTGGTGATGTCCTTGTACTTGGCAAAGACTGGTTTCAAGGTCTCATGGGCTTCTTTGAGTTTGCTTTCCTTGATCTTAGCAAATCCTCTATGAAGAGTAAAGAGACCGACTAGGGCACTGTCACGATTGCGATCGACTTCGGTCAGATTCGTCGCTTCTTTCTTTTCTACGATAGCTAGTTGAGCTTGGAAGTCTGCCAGTTTGCTCTTGAAGGAATCGAGATGTTTGCTATACATAGGCTCGTCCTTATGTGCCTTGGCAAAAACTTCTAGTAGTTGACCCGTATCTACCATGAGACTTTCAAACTCACGGTTGGTAAAGTTGGTATAGCTTAGCGGGCGGATGGTAAATGTTTTTGTCATGAAGATAACCTTTCTATTTAACGAATCATTTAGTTTTTTCTTTATCAAATAAAGACTGGATTAGTTCTGGAAGATAGACCTGTTTTTTATCTGTTTTTACAATGCTTCCTTGTCTAGGAGGTTGAATCAAAGGTCTGTCCCTTCCTACATAGACTTGAAGTAATACACAGACCAAAAATAAGAGGCCCCATAAAGGAAGTGCCGATAGCATACTTTCCTCATTTTCTTTATCTTTCTTCATCAGATTTTCTCCTTTAAATTGATAAGACAATTCTAACAAATAGCAAAGAACTTATGACACTCCTCCGCTCAACTGTCTACTTTATCATCCCAACAGCACTTTTTTTTGGCTATTTTTTACTTTTATAGAATAAATCAGTCATTTAAAAATAATACTCAATGAAAATCAAAGAGCAAACTAGGAAGCTAGCCGCAGGTTGTACTTGAGTACAGCAAGGCGACGCTGACGTGGTTTGAATTTGATTTTCGAAGAGTATTAAAAATCCCTATCTGACTGGAAACATACCCGTCTGTCAGATAGAGACTCTTACTATTTTCAAATTTTAACTTTTCTAGCTTTAGAAAACATCTAAACTTTAGGAAAGATGACTATTCGAAAGCTCGAAGACCCCAAAACTTTCTCATCTAGACTATTTGAAGCTTAGAATGCTCATAAATTTATGTATTTCTTATCGTTCGAAGATTAGAATGCATATAAAATTTAGGAAATTCATATCTTCGAAACTTCGAATAGCTACCTCCCCTACTCCAACAGACTTTTAACCTTCTTCTTAGTCAAGGTACGGTCATTTTTATTGGAAAGAGCTTTGATACGAGCTTCGAGAAGGATTTTCCGCCCGGTCTCTGTTCGTGTATAGACGAGGTGATAACGTCCGATAGTTGGCCTCAGAAAGTCGAGGAATTTCTGTGCTTCTTCCTTGCGCTTGTCAAAAAGACTTGGCACGACATAGTAAGGTGATTGACCTTGTCGGACTTTCTCTGCCTTCAAGAGATAGCGCTGGTTATCCACTGGAGCAAAGAACTCTCCCACAGTCTGCGCAAACAGCTCCTTGTCCCTCATGCTTCCTCCCTTGAGATAGGCGAATACCATATAATTTTCCTTGTCCTCCTCTACATGAACACGGGATTGATCATCCGTTAGATGCCCCGAATCTATCAGAGCCTTTCGGATCTGCTCACCCAGAGATTGCAAACGTTTATAAGGACTTTTATAACGGAGGTAGCGCCAAGATGCAAAGACCAAAAAGAGGAGACAGGCTGCTGTAAGCCACCAAATACCGATCAGTCTTAGTCTAAATAGCAAGACCAACAAATCTACTGCCAACAAGAGCAATGACATGCGAACCCATTTTAAGGCATCAAGCAAGAGCATGACTGGGATCTTCTGTTTTTGGGTTGCGACTTCTGTAACTATCTCGAGCTGATCCGCTACGACAAGAGCATCTTGCCATTTTTTTCTCAAGCCTGCTCGATCCTTGGAGAGACTCTTAACTCGCTCATTGTACTCACTAATTTGCTTTTTCTTAAAAGGGGGCTTTGGAAAATCCAAACGATCCAAACCGGTCTCAATACTCTCCTGATTATAAGCCAATCCAAGAAAATGCTCCATCCGTCGCGACAAGGTCTGCAGATCCTGATTGCTCTCTGGTCTAGGCTCCTCACCAGGAAGAGTGATAAGTGCTTGCGCTTGAACGGCTACCAGATGCCAGATGTTGCTGGTCTTTTCTGGATGCCCCGGCCAGATACGAATGGCACGCCCGCGCATCTGGTTACTCAGCATAAAGCTCCCCACAAAGCTTCCGAGGATTAGGGAATTAACACAAGGAGCATCCCAACCCTCTCCGAGGAGAGATTTGGTTCCGACTAGGACTTGAATCCGCCCTCGTTGAAAAAGCTCCGTCACTGCCGCTACGATTCCCTTAGCTGAGCTTGGAAAACCAACCTGCACATAATCTTTTTGATCTAAGTGACCAATAGATGAGAAACTAAGAGGAACCTGAGGCAAGAGTTCCTTCAACTCTGCTGCCACATCGGTAGGCAAAATAATGACACTACCTGACAAGACAGCCAAAGACACAGGTATCTCTTGCTCCTGAGCTTTTCGACGAATGCTTTCAAAATAAGGGAGAACCCCCAACTGAGAAATGGTTGCCTGATTATCTCCCAGATAGGTGGCAAAATCCTTGCGAATATAGTCAGCTAGTACTAACTGTCTCAGTTCCTGACCTAGACTCTCATACTCCGTCAAAAAGATATCGGCAATGGCAGACAACTTCCCTAGAGATTGGGTTAAAAGCTGGTCAGAAGCCTTAGACTTAACCAGATAAACCTGACGTTTTTCCACCAACCCACGCGCCTTCAAGTCAGCCTCTAACTTTTTCCTATATCCATCTGGATCCTCATACCAATCTGGTGTCTGATAGAGTATGCTCTGCAACAGCGTCTCCAACCAGTAGGAGGTCAATGTTGGAAGCCTCTGGGTTCCCAGTAAATTTTGCAAAGAGGGAGGAATCGTTAACCCCTGAGAATGCATATAAATCAACATAGCAGACAAGTACTTGGGATCTTCTAAAAGCAAATCAGATGAAATATCCCCTTTGAGGACCTTAGACCCTGCTACAAATGTTTGAAAATCAGGATCGACTATAAGGTGATGAATATAGTCCCACTTAGTCTCCTCAAACTGTTTGAGACGTTCCGCCTCTTCAGCTGTTGGTGAGCACATATAGACAAAATCCTGATGAGGGCAAAGAGTGTCTTCCTTGACTAGTTCAGGTACCGTGATTTCTTGATCGATCTCCCCGCACATTCGGATATAGCGTTCCCAGAGTTCAGGATCGCTGTCATATGGTGGTGTCGCTGTCAGGGAGATGAGTTTCAGCGGTCCATACTGCTTGCGAAAGGCTTCCAGACTTTTCCACCATTCATTGCGCAGGTGGTGGCATTCGTCCAAACAAAGAGTAGCAACTTTCTGAGCTCTTAGGCTTGCAAGCAAATCAAACCCCACAAAATCCTCTGCTTCTCCATCTTCTTGTGATTGAAGTTGGTTCATGGCACTATGAAAAGCCTGATAGGTCACAATCGTTAATACCTTCATCTCCTTTAAGTTTTGGGAAACGAGGTCTGAAAGCCTCTGACAATCCTCTAGAAAAGCAGTTTGTATTCTATCCACCCATTGTTCACGAATGGTTACAGTCGGAACTAAGATGAGGGCTGGGTTGCCAAAACGAGCGATTAGCTCGATACCAATGGTTGTCTTTCCAGACCCTGGAGCGGCCACTAGATGAACATGGCCGTCTGCTTGATAGTCCTGAAAACGATCCAAGACCTGTTTTTGATATTGGCGCCAGCTTCCTTTAAAGTTTAAACCTAACATGATACCCCTCATTCTATACCATCATTTTCTTATTCTCATTTTACCACACTTATTTCACCAGTCAGATAATCCAGATAGTTTTTCTCCATAAAATATGGTATAGTAGAATCATACTATCTATGAGGAGTTTACATGTCACAGGATAAGCAAATGAAAGCTGTTTCTCCCCTTCTACAGCAAGTCATCAATATCTCATCTATCGTCGGGGGAGTCGGCACCTTGATTTTCTGTATTTGGGCCTATCAGGCGGGAGTCTTACAGTCCAAGGAAACCCTATCGGCCTTTATCCAGCAAGCTGGAGTTTTGGGGCCCCCACTCTTTATCTTTTTACAGATCCTACAAACCGTCGTTCCGATCATTCCGGGAGCTTTGACCTCAGTGGCTGGGGTCTTTATTTACGGCCACATCATCGGAACCATCTATAACTATATCGGCATCGTGATTGGCTGTGCCATTATCTTTTACCTCGTGCGCCTCTATGGAGCTGCCTTTGTCCAGTCCGTCGTCAGCAAGCGCACCTATGACAAATACATCGGCTGGCTTGATAAGGGCAATCGCTTCGATCGTTTCTTTATCTTTATGATGATCTGGCCAGTTAGCCCAGCTGACTTTCTCTGTATGCTGGCTGCCCTCACCAAGATGACCTTCAAGCGCTATATGATTATTATTATTTTGACCAAGCCCTTTACCCTAGTGGTTTACACTTATGGTTTGACTTATATCATTGATTTCTTCTGGCAGATGTTTTGAGAATAGAAAATAGCCTGATACTAAATATACTTTGGTATGGAAATCATGCCAACTTTTCGATAGTGAATCGAGGACGTACCTAGCCTTTCCGCCGTGATAAAAACACCTGAAATCTAATGGTTTCAGGTGTTGGGAAACTTTGAGACATTAGGCTCAAAGTTTAGGTATGGAATTTCGAAGAAAGTCGCTACCGTCCGTCATCACTTAAGGAAAGGCTCAAAAACATTTTCGTCAAACAAAACATCCGTTTGGTTTCCCAAGCGGATATTTTCTTTGTTTTATTTTGCGACACTCTTAGCAAGAACAAAGTTTCCAAGTGTGGCAGAACCATTACCTGCGACTGCTGGCGTCACGATATAGTCACGCACATCTGGTACGGGTAGGTAGCCGTTGAGAAGAGCCGTGAATTTCTCACGCACACGGTCCAGCATGTGTTGTTGGGCCATAACCCCGCCACCAAAGACGATGACATCTGGACGGAAAGTCACTGTAGCATTGAGCGCAGCTTGAGCGATATAATAGGCTTGAACGTCCCAGACAGAACTGTTGAGTTCGATGTTTTCACCACGAATACCTGTACGAGCTTCCAAACTTGGTCCAGCTGCAAAACCCTCCAAACAGCCCTTGTGGAATGGACAAACACCGTTGAATTCTTTTTCTACATCCATTGGATGTTTAGCCACATAGTAGTGACCCATCTCAGGGTGACCGACACCACCGATAAACTCACCACGTTGGATAACACCTGCTCCGATACCTGTACCGATCGTGTAGTAAACCAAGTTTTCGATACGGCCACCAGCATTGTTACGAGCAACCACTTCACCATAGGCAGAGCTGTTCACGTCTGTGGTGAAATACATGGGTACGTTGAGGGAGCGGCGAAGGGCACCAAGTAGGTCTACATTAGCCCAATGAGGTTTTGGAGTCGTTGTGATAAAGCCATAGGTTTTTGAGTTTTTATCGATATCGATAGGACCAAAGGAACCGATGGCAAGACCTGCAAGATTATCGAATTTTGAAAAGAATTCGATGGTTTTATCGATGGTCTCGATAGGAGTTGTTGTAGGAAACTGTGTTTTTTCTACAATGTTAAAATTTTCATCTCCGACAGCACAGACAAACTTTGTACCGCCCGCTTCTAAGCTTCCATATAATTTTGTCATGATAAACCTCTTATCTTTGTTTTCTCTATTATAGCACATTTTAAAGGGCTAGATTTCTCAATATTTTAGATTTTCCTCTGTAAATCTTACCATCCAAGTAAAAACGAACAAACATGATATTTGTTCGTTTTGTTTTTAGATTTGATTTTCGAAGAGGACTAGGCTTTCACTTCGATGATAGCGTCACCCTTGACAACTGAACCGCTTGCGACTGGTGTCACAGAAGCGTAGTCTGCTGTGTTGGTTACGATAACCATTGTTGTGTCATCAAGACCTGCAGCAGCGATTTTGCTTGAGTCAAAGGTTCCAAGAACATCACCAGCTTTAACCTTGTCGCCTTGAGCAACTTTTTGTTCAAAGCCTTCACCGTTCATAGTTACCGTGTCGATACCAACGTGGATCAAGATTTCAGCTCCGTTTGCTGTCTTCAAACCATAAGCATGTCCTGTAGCAAAGGCGATTGATACTTCTGCATCAGCTGGTGCGTAAACCACGCCTTGGCTTGGTTTTACAGCGATCCCTTGTCCCATTGCACCACTTGAAAAGACTGGGTCGTTAACATTCTCAAGAGCAACTACGTCCCCAACGATTGGAGTTTGGATTGTTTCATTTTGAGGAGTTACTGGAATGTTACCAGTTGTTTCTTCTTGAACCAAACGTTCTGTCGCTACTTCAGAAGCAACTTCTTTTTCATCCTCGTAACCGAACATGTAAGTAAGGGCAAAACCAAGAACGAATGATACAGCTACCATAAGAAGGTATTGGAACAATTGACCGTTACCAACGTACAACATTGTACCAGGGATGATGGTGATACCATTACCAGTACCAGCAAGTCCAAGGATAGAAGCCAATCCACCACCGATAGCACCAGCGATCAATGAAAGGAAGAATGGTTTACGGAAACGTAAGTTAACCCCGAAGATAGCAGGCTCTGTAATACCGAGGAAGGCAGAAAGAGCAGCTGGGAAAGCAAGTGTTTTCAGTTTAGGATTTTTCGTTTTAACACCAACGGCAACAGTTGCAGCCCCTTGAGCTGTCATCGCTGCAGTGATGATGGCGTTGAATGGGTTGGCATGGTCCGCAGCAAGCAATTGCACTTCAAGCAAGTTGAAGATGTGGTGCACACCTGATACGACAATCAATTGGTGAACCCCACCGATGACCAAACCACCAAGACCAAATGGCAAAGCAAGAATTGCTTTTGTTCCGAGAAGGATGTAGTTTTCAACAACGTGGAAGACTGGTCCGATGACAAAGAGCCCAAGGATAGACATGACCAAAAGTGTCACGAACGGTGTCACCAAGAGATCCAAGACATCTGGAACCACCTTGCGGAGAGCTTTTTCAAACTTGGCTCCGACCACCCCAATGATGAAGGCTGGAAGAACGGAACCTTGCAAACCAACAACAGGAATGAAGCCAAAGAAGTTCATAGCTGTTACTTCACCACCTGATGCTACTGCCCAAGCGTTTGGAAGCGAACCAGAAACCAGCATCATACCAAGGACGATACCAACGGCTGGATTTCCACCGAATACGCGGAAGGTTGACCATACAACTAAACCTGGTAAGATGATGAAGGCTGTATCTGTGAGGATTTGGCTGTAAATGGTAACATCTTCTGGAAGTGTGATTCCAAGAGCGTTCAAGAGACCACGAAGACCCATGAAGAGACCTGTCGCTACGATAACTGGAATGATTGGTACAAAGACGTCACCGAAAGTACGGATAGCACGTTGGAACCAGTTTCCTTGTTTAGCAGCTTCTGCTTTCATGTCTTCTTTAGAAGAGGTTGGCAAACCAAGTGCAACCACTTCGTCGTACATCTTGTTTACTGTACCAGTCCCAAAGATGATTTGGTATTGGCCTGAGTTAAAGAAAGCTCCTTGAACTTTATCCAAGTTCTCAATCACTTCCTTCTTGATTTTCCCTTCATCTTTGACCATGACACGTAGACGAGTCGCACAGTGAGCTACACTGTTGACATTTTCACGTCCACCAAGGGCTTCGATGACCTTTTTTGCAATATCCTGATTGTTCATTTGCAAAAATCTCCTTATATAAAATTTTGTAAAGTGTTTGAAAGCGATTTTATCCGCCCTACGACTATTATTTTATCATGTTTCTAAAATATGTCAAGCGTTTTGCAGAAATTTTTATTCCCTTTCTTTTTCCTCTGATTATTTTTGCTCGTTTTTGAGGGAAATTCTCTTTTTCCTCAAAAAAATATCTTTAAACTTGAGGAATAAAGGTTTTTATTTACATTTTCTTTCATTTTTTCGTGAAAATTTGTTAGATTTCCTTTACTTGATTTATGGCAACCGTTTGACATTTTTTGCTATTTTTTAACATAAAAGACTTGCTTTTTTGGTCGAAAACGTTTACTATTAAGGTAGTAGAACTTTAGGAGGAAAGATAAAATGGAATGGACAACTGAGCGCCGTTATAGACGCTATGAAGACTGGTCTAATGATGAAATCAAACAAATCAAGGAAACGATGGCACAATCTCCTTGGCATACTCGTTACCATGTCGAGCCTAAAATAGGTCTTCTCAATGACCCAAATGGCTTTTCTTATTTCGATGGCAAATGGATTCTCTTTTACCAGAACTTCCCCTTTGGTGCAGCACATGGGTTGAAGTCTTGGGTGCAGCTTGAAAGTGATGATTTAGTGCGCTTTACAGAAACTGGAGTCAAAGTTTTGCCAGATACTCCATTAGATAGCCACGGTGCCTACTCTGGTTCTGCCATGCAGTTTGGCGATCAGTTGTTCCTATTTTATACTGGAAATGTCCGTGATGAAAACTGGATCCGTCACCCCTACCAGATCGGGGCTCTTTTAGATAAGGATGGCAAGATTACAAAAATTGACAAGATCTTGATTGACCAGCCATCAGACTCTACTGATCACTTCCGTGACCCACAAATTTTCAACTTTAAGGGGCAATATTATGCTATCGTGGGTGGACAGGACTTGGAGAAAAAAGGCTTTGTTCGTCTCTACAAGGCTATAGATAATGATTACACCAACTGGCAAGCAGTTGGTGACCTAGACTTTGCCAACGACCGTACTGCCTATATGATGGAATGTCCAAATCTGGTCTTTATCGGTGAACAACCTGTACTTCTCTACTGCCCGCAAGGATTGGATAAGAGTGTTCTAGACTATGATAATATCTATCCAAACATGTACAAAATCGGGGCTTCTTTTGATCCTGAAAATGCTAAAATGGTAGATGTCTCTCCATTGCAAAATCTAGACTATGGTTTCGAAGCCTATGCAACGCAAGCCTTCAACGCTCCAGACGGACGCTCTCTAGCAGTTAGTTGGCTTGGACTACCAGATGTAGCCTACCCATCTGATCGTTTTGACCACCAAGGAACTTTCTCATTGGTCAAGGAACTCACTATCAAAGATGGCAAACTCTACCAATACCCTGTCGCAGCTATCAAGGACCTTCGTGTCTCTGAAGAACCCTTTTCAAATCGTGCTCAAACCAATAACAGCTATGAACTCGAGCTCAACTTGGAAGCCAATAGCCAGAGCGAGATTGTCTTACTTGCCGACAAAGAAGGCAAGGGACTTTCAATCAACTTTGACCTTGTAAATGGTCAAGTGACAGTGGATCGTAGCCAGGCTGGTGAGCAGTACGCCCAAGAATTTGGAAGCACTCGTTCTTGCCCAATCGACAAGCAAACTACTACTGCTAACATCTTCATCGACAATTCTGTTTTTGAAATTTTTATCAATAAAGGAGAAAAAGTATTTTCTGGTCGCGTCTTTCCGAATGCCGATCAAAATGGTATCCTGATCAAATCTGGAAACCCAACCGGAACCTACTATGAATTAGATTATGGTCGCAAAACTAACTGATGTCGCAAAACTTGCTGGTGTCAGCCCTACTACCGTTTCTCGGGTTATCAATAAAAAAGGTTATCTGTCTGAAAAAACCATTCTCAAGGTCAATGAAGCCATGAGAGAATTGGGCTATAAGCCCAACAATTTAGCTCGTAGCCTCCAAGGAAAATCAGCTAAGTTGATTGGCTTAATTTTCCCAAATATTTCCAATGTTTTCTATGCAGAATTGATTGATAAGTTGGAACACCAACTCTTTAAAAATGGATACAAGACCATCATCTGTAACAGCGAGCACGACTCTAAGAAGGAACGGGAGTACATCGAAATGCTAGAGGCCAATCAGGTCGACGGTATCATTTCTGGTAGTCATAACTTGGGAATTGAAGACTACAATCGTGTAACAGCGCCAATCATTTCCTTTGACCGAAACTTGTCTCCAGACATTCCTGTTGTCTCCTCTGACAACTACGGTGGCGGGGTTCTCGCTGCCCAAACCTTGGTCAAGACAGGCGCTCAGTCTATCATCATGATTACAGGAAATGATAACTCTAACTCACCGACTGGACTTCGCCACGCTGGCTTTGCCTCTGTACTCCCAAAAGCGCCTATTATCAATGTTTCGAGTGACTTTTCTCCCGTCCGAAAAGAAATGGAAATCAAAAATATCTTGACCCATCAGAAACCAGATGCGATTTTTGCTTCGGATGATTTGACAGCTATCCTGGTTATCAAAATAGCTCAGGAGCTAGGTATCTCTGTTCCTGATGAGCTCAAGGTCATCGGCTATGATGGGACCTACTTTATCGAAAACTACTATCCTCACCTGACAACGATTAAGCAACCTATGAAAGAGATTGCCCAACTCACTGTTGATCTTCTCTTGCAGAAGATTGAAGGCAAAGAGGTCGCGACAACTGGTTACTTCTTACCAGTCACCCTATTACCTGGAAAAAGTATTTAAGTACAAAAAACTCAGACGAATTCGTCTGAGTTTTTTTATGATCTTAAGTTTTCGAGATAGCGCTGGGCTGTCTCGAAGTTAAAGGTTTTATCTGCGATGAGGCGCTCAACGAGGGGAGCAACCTCGGACTCACTAGCACCAGCTAAGAGAGCTAGAGATTTGGCCTGCAATTTCATGTGGCCTTGCTGGATGCCCGTACTCACCAAGGCTTTGAGGGCCGCAAAGTTTTGGGCAAGACCGATGGACACGATAATCTGAGCTAATTCTTTGGCAGAAGGATTTCCTAGTAGTTCATGACTAAGGGCTACACGAGGATTGAGACCGATAGAGCCACCCTTGGTCGCTACTGACATGGGTAAGGTCATCTCACCGACCAATTCTTCTGTGTCCCTATCTAGACTCCATCGACTAAGACCTTGATAGCGTCCGTCTCGACTGGCAAAGGCATGAGCCCCAGCTTCGATAGCACGCCAGTCATTACCCGTGGCGATTAAAATGGCATCGATACCATTAAAAATCCCTTTATTGTGAGTAGCCGCTCGGTAAGGATCAGCCTGCGCAAACTGGCTGGCCAAAGCAATCTTCTCTGCAATTTCTCTGGCTTCATCCTTTTGACGGCTCAAGTAACGAAAGGCGATACGACAGCTTGCAGTCACCAGAGAATCGGTCGCGTAATTGGACAGGATTCCCATGAGACTCTGTCCCTGACTGAGTTCTTCTAAGACTGGCTTCAAGGCTTCCAGCATGGTGTTGAGCATATTGGCTCCCATGGCTTCCTGGGTATCGGCATGAAGATAAACAACGAGAAAATTCGTTTCACCTTTGATCTGTTCTACATGCAAATCACGCGCCCCGCCACCACGTTTGACGATAGAAGGATAGGCTTGATTGGCAAGTTCCAAGAGCTCCGCTTTCTTGCTGGCAATCTTCTCTTGCGCTTGTTCAGGATCAGCAACTTGATAAAGGGCTACCTGACCAATCATCTGGCGCTGATGAACTTGAGCAGTAAAACCGCCTGCTCGCTTGATGATTTTGCTGGCATAGCTAGCGGCAGCAACCACTGAGGGTTCTTCTGTCACATAAGGAACTGTGTAATCCCGACCATTCACCAAAAGTTCTGGAATGATCGAATAAGGCAGAGAAAAAGTTCCTACCACATTCTCACTCAGCTGGTCTGCAACAGCCAAGCTGATTTGTTCATCCTGCTCTAGACTGGTTTGCTTTTCAGGACTAAGGAGCGCCTGAGCTTTCAGCAACTCCAGGCGCTCATAGTATGATTTTTTAGAAAATCCATTCCAACTTATCTTCATTATTTTTCAACCTTGCTATAACGGCGTTGGTGGTCGACAATCTCCACCAAGGCATAGTATTGATGTTCATAAGCTGCAAATTGGGCTGAGCCAGACTCATCCAACTGTACCGCTTCGAAGAAGACTTTTTCATAGTCTGCAACAGACAGTGCTGTACGTTGTTTGAGTTTGCTCAAGCGATCCTTATCAAGGTAAGCCTCATAGCCTTCGACCAATTCACCACTAAAGAACTCTGAAACCGCTCCACTTCCGTAACTGTAGAGGGCAATTTTATCACCAGCCTTCAAAGTCTCTGCATTTTCCAAAAGGGAGAGGAGGCCGAGGAAGAGGGAACCTGTATAGA
The DNA here is from genome assembly GCF_002096435.1 of Streptococcus oralis subsp. oralis. Classification (GTDB taxonomy): domain Bacteria; phylum Bacillota; class Bacilli; order Lactobacillales; family Streptococcaceae; genus Streptococcus; species Streptococcus oralis_AA. The sequence continues at coordinate 435,679 of NZ_NCUI01000025.1, read as the reverse complement.
TATTCCCAATCATCTGACTGTAGAGAATGGACTTGTCAAAGTTTTCTTGCAGACTATCCTTTTTCTCTTGAGATAAGTTCTTGTCCATCATCTTGCGCAAGCCTTTTAGGGCCAACTTAGGATAAGGCAAGTGGAAGCAGATAGCCGCAAAGTCATCCATAGTCCAATCATAGCGTTTCTTGTATTCATCCCAAGTCGTTGTCAGGCAATCAAGATACTGTTGGGTCGAGTACATGCCGTTTACATAAGGAGTGCTTGAATAGTTCGGACGCCAGAAATCCATGATGTCGCGCGTTTGGGCAACGTTATCATTGTTAAAGGCCATAATGCGCGGATTTTGGGTGATCAACATCGCCACACTTCCAGCACCCTGAGTTGGTTCGCCCGGAGTTCCGACACCATACTTGGCAATATCACTGGCAATAACCAAAACCTTAGACTCTGGAGAATTTTCCACATGCAATTTAGCATAATGAAGGGCAGCTGTCGCTCCATAGCAGGCTTCTTTGATTTCAAAGCTACGGGCGAAAGGCTGAATGCCTAATAGGCCATGAACAAAGACTGCCGCTGCCTTACTCTGGTCAATCCCTGACTCAGTCGCCACGATGACCATATCGATTTCTTCTTTTTCTTTGTCTGTTAAAATAGAGTTGCTGGCACTAGCTGCCAAGGTAACAATGTCCTCAGTCAGTGGAGCAATACTAATTTCATTTAACAAGAGTCCCTTGCTAAATTTTTCGGGGTCAACTCCCCTCGCTTCTGCTAAGTCTTGTAATTTCAAGACATATTGACTGGTCGCAAAACCAATCTTATCAATACCGATTGTCATATTTACCTCTGTTTTTTCATTCATTGTAAAAAATCGTTTCATTCTATTTTATCACAAATAGGGACAAAAGAGAGAAAAAAGACTTGATTCAACAAATCAAGTCTTTGTTTTGATTGCATTAGGAAGAGATTCCTCGTTGTTTTCGGATATAGTAATAAAGCTTTAGAATTACCGTTCCACTTGCCATTCCAATGGAAATAACAAGAGCTAACATAACCACCAAAGTCGCGCTGGCAATAGCATGGCTGTAATCTCCTGTCACAAAGAAAGCTGTCGTTCGATATGATAAATAACCTGGCACCAAGGGAGCAAGAATGGCCAAGACAAAAACTACCGCTGGTGTCTTATAGACAATACTTAAAATCTGACTGATGCAAGAGCCAATTACTGCTGCGATAAAGGTCGCGACAATAACATTGGTTGGTTCTTTGAGGACGAGATAGAGGAGCCAAACGCCCATTCCCAAAATACCACCAGGTAGGAGCATGGAGCGTTGAACATTCAGTACGATTAGAAAGGTGATAATGGCGAGTAAACTCGCCACTGCTTGGAGCAAAATACTTGTTAGAGTCATCTTATGTCATCAAAACCAGGGCGACAGAGGTGCCAGCCCCTAAAGCGAGGGTAATGAGCAAAGATTCAAACATCTTACTCATACCAGAGTTGATATGGTTGGTCATGATATCCCGTACCGCATTTGTCAGAGCAATCCCTGGAACAAAGGGCATAACCGCTCCTGCTATAATCAGGTCTGCCGTCGAAGGAAATCCTGTATAACGTGCCCAGAACTGGGCGATCAATCCGAAAACAAAGGCACCCGCAAAGGCCGTTACAAAAGGAATGCGGACAAACCTCTCTACGTAGAGAGAGAAGGCAAATCCAAATAAGGTCGCAATAGCTGCGCCAAAAGCGTCATAGACATTGCCCCCAAACATAATCGAGAAGAAAGGGGCACTGAGGGTCGCTGCTACGGTTACTTGGAACTTGGTATAAGGAAGGGCTTGATTGCCGATTTCTTTCAGCTTTTTAAAGGCTGTCGAGAGATCAATCTGCCCTCCAACAAGCTCCCGTGATACTTGGTTGACATCACAGACTTTTTCAATGTTATAGGAGGATGAGGTCACCCGTTTCATCCGAGAAATATTGGTGTTTTCAATAGAAAAGAAAATAGCTGCGGGCATGGCAAGAACATTACAATCCATAATTCCCTGCGAATGGGCAATACGGATCATAGTATCCTCAACCCGATGAATCTCTGAGCCACTTTTCAGGAGAATGGTTCCTGCTAGCATAATCACATCAATGACGGCATTCAACTCTCTCGATTCGTCCATTTTCTCCTCCTTTTTCTACTCCCTATATTTTATCACAAAATCTTGTGAAAAAAAATCTTTGTCATAAAATCATGACAAAGATTCGTTTAATCTCGAGAACTTTCGTGAGATCCTTCACTATTGGATGAACTGCTAGAAGGAGTGTTCCCTTGCTGATTCCCTTGTTGATTTCCTTGTTGGTTCCCCTGGTTTGGACTTGTAGGAGAACCCTGGTTCCCATGTTGGGCAGGATTAGAGGATGAAGTTGATGGTGGTGTTTTTGGTTTGTAGATGGAAAGTTTGATACGGGTACTTGCAAGATCAACCAGTTCTCCTGCTCTTGGCGTTTGACTTACAACAGTTCCTTCTGCCGTTCCTTCAGGAGCAGTCGATACTTCTACAACCTCAATATTTGCTTCCTTCACACCGACAATCTGAGTCAAGTTATTCTTTGTAAACTCGAGACTTGAACCGATGTAGTTCGGCATGCTGACACTAGTCACCTTCTTAGCCACTGTTAAGGTAATCGTAGTGGCTTTTGAGAGATCATAGGTCGAACCCGAAGCAGGGGTCTGTCTGAGGACGGTTCCAGGTTCGCTTTCATTGGATTCTTCCTCTTCCATCTTGATTAGATTTTCAGGAACCTTCTTCTCCTTGAGTTCAGCTACAACATCCGTATACTTGCGTCCGACGTAATTGCTCAATTGGAAGGATTGCTTACCAGAAGAAACAATCAAATTGACCTTGGTTCCTTCTTTTCGGCCGCTACCAGCTTCTGGATCCGTTCGAATAACACGTCCTTCTGCAACTGTATCACTGGCCTCTGACTTTTCTTCACCAGCTTCAAACTTGGATTTTTTAAGAGTTTCCTTAGCCTCTGCAACGGTTTGTCCAGCTACGTCAGGAATAGCAATCGTTGCTGGTGTCCTTGACAAAATCCAGACCAAAGAGGCTGCAACCAATAGAAGACTGGCCAAAAGAATCATATAGCGAGCCTTAAACTTCCGTTTCTTGGCTGGCTTTGGCGCTGGAGTCGGCTCTGCCACTGGTTGAGTTGGTTTCTTTGGCTGAGGGCGTTCTTCCTGCGCCGGAGCTTTAGGAATCGATGTCAGTGTACTTTGTGGAACTTTAGGTAAAGTCTTAGTGTCTGCCTTACTCGCATCGTCAAAGACCAGTTTCGGTTCATTCCGACGATTATAAGACAAGCTAGTTGACAAGTCCACATACATTTCTGAAACAGACTGATAACGATCTGACAGCTTCTTAGCAGTCGCCTTGATGACAACATTTTCTAAAGCCTGAGGGACAGATGGGTTTTCAGCTATGACGGACGGAAGTGGCTTCTGGAAATGCTGGAGGGCAATCGTAACCGCACTATCTCCATCATAAGGGATATGTCCCGTCAGCATTTCATAGAAGATAATCCCCATTGCATAGATATCACTCTGGAAGGTCGCTTTAGAACCACGCGCTTGTTCAGGTGATAAATAATGAACAGAGCCTAACATTGAGTTTGTCTGGGTCAGACTGGTCTCCGCAAAGGCTACGGCAATCCCAAAGTCCGTGACCTTAGCTGTGCCGTCAGGTGTCAAGAGGATATTTTGAGGTTTCAAATCCCGGTGAACAATTCCTCGAGTATGGGCTAGGCGCATGGCCAAGAGGATTTGCCCCATGATCCGAACTGCTTCTTCATTTGAAAGAGGGTAGTGTTCTTTGATATAACGCTTGAGGTCAAGGCCTGCTACGTATTCCATAGCTAGGTACTGTTGACCGTCTTCCTCACCAATATCTGTTATCCGAACGATATGAGGATGGTCCAGATCCGCCATGGCCCTCGCTTCACGCTGGAAACGTGCCACAGCAATCGGGTCCGTCTGGTAGTTGGTCCTCAGGACCTTCACTGCCACTTCTTCCCCGTCTAGGATCAAATCCTTGGCCAAGTAAACATCTGCCATGCCTCCTCGACCAATCTGCTTGACAATCCGATACCGCCCGGCAAAAATCTTGCCGATTTGGATCATTCTGCTGCCTCCTCGTTCATGTAAACAAGGGCAACCGTAATGTTGTCTAAACCTCCTGCATTGTTAGCGAAACGAATGAGGGTTGCCGCCTTGTCTGCTAGGGAAATATCACTGGTTACGATATCATAAATCTCGCTTGCCGAAATCATATTGGTCAAACCATCACTATTGAGCAAAAGATAATCTCCTGACTCCAGTGTAATCATCCCAAAATCTGGCTGGATTTCATCTTTTTGTCCGATAGACTGGGTGATGATATTCTTTTGAGGGTGAGTTTCTGCTTCTTCTGGAGTCAATTGACCAGCCTTGAGCAATTCGTTGACCAAGGAATGGTCACTCGTCAACTGGTGGTATTCTTCTCCACGAATCAAACCGATACGAGAATCTCCAATGTGAGCATAGATGGCTTGGTTGTCAATAAAAGCAACAGCTTCTAGCGTTGTTCCCATGCCTCTGTAGGCTTCGTCCTGACCTAGTTGATGAATTTTTTGATTTTCAATCTCTAGGTAGTGGGCAAACCACTCACGAACTTCATTGACTGAGTCGATTTGGGTATCTACCCAATCTACACCGAGGTCTGTGACCGCCATCTCACTAGCGATATTTCCTGCACGGTGTCCTCCCATCCCGTCAGCCAAGATGATCATAGTGCGTCCTGCTCGGTTGACAAAGTGATTGACATAGTCCTGATTATTTGTCCGTTTCTGACCAACATCTGTTAATAATGCTATTTCCATTGTGTCAGTTCCTTCCTATTCTGATATCTTGCGAAATTGGCTGATAAAGAATCCATCACTTCCATACAATTCTGGAGTAATCAGGATGCAGCCATCTTTCAGGATATCTTTACATTCGTGTTCTAGTTTAACCTGCTCGAACTCGGGATGACTTTCTAAAAACGTCTCAACGACTTGAAAGTTCTCCTCAGAGACAATAGTACAGGTACTATAAGTTATTATACCACCTTTTCGTAGCGTTTGACAAACACTACCTAATATTTCCAGCTGAATTTCCTGTAAGGAGGTGAAATCGGCTGTTTCTTTATTGTATTTGATGTCTGGTTTACGACGTAAAAGTCCAATTCCAGAACAGGGAGCATCTACCAAAATCTTATCAAAAGAGTCTCGACCAAAAAACTCATGCACTTTTCTGGCATCCAATTTTTGTGTTTGCACTCGATCTGCCACACCTAAACGCTCCGCATTTTCTTGGATCAAGTCTAACTTATGGTCATACAAGTCCAGAGCAGTAACCTGACCTGTCCTGAGATACGAAGCCATATGGGCTGTTTTTCCACCCGGAGCGGCACAGGCATCCAGGAGCTGTTCATCACCTTGTAGATCAAGAGTCGGAGCAACCAATTGACTGGATTCGTCTTGGATGGTAATAGCCCCTTCTGCGAACAAATCATGGCCTGCAAAATGCCCCTGCTCCTTGACCAGACCAGTGGTCGCCAAAGGGGAATCAGTCGCCTCTAACAAAGCTTTGATTTCCTCTTTTCGGCTCAAGTTGGTCACCCGGATGCTAGCCTTGTTGCGTACCAAGAGACTTTCAAAGATGGCTTGTGCTCGCTCTTCGCCGTATTCTTCCTTGAGCTTAGACACTAGCCAGACTGGGAGAGAATAGGCAATGGAATCACGCTTGTTTTTGCGTTTGATGCTGTCAACATCTGGCCAGCCTTCTCGCAAGATACGACGAAGGACGGCGTTGACCAATTTTTCACTGCCTTTTTTACGGGCTTTAGCTAGTTCCACTGCTTCATTAACAACAGCGTGATTAGGAATCTTATCCAGATACCGAAGTTGGTAAGCGCTCAGGAGGAGCAGAATATAGAGCCAGTTATCTAGCTTATCTCTGTCTTGGATAAAGTGGGACAGGTACCATTCCAGAGTGAGTTTTCGGGCTACCGTTCCGTAGACAATCTCTGTCACCAAGCCCTTGTCTGCTGTTGAGAGTTGACTCCCTTTGAGGTGTTTATTTAAAGCAATATTTGAATATGCTTGATTGACAAAAACATCCTCTAACACTGCTAGAGCTAGACTTCTAGCCGTTTCTACTTTAGTCACCAAATCGTTCTCCTACAGTCAATGTCCGTCCAACTCCGTTGAGGAAGGAAGCAATGTCCATCTTAGGCTTACCTGCTGGCTGCACTTGCTTGAGAGATAGAGCTCCTTCAGCCGCTGCCACGATTAATTCCTTTTTACCAATAGACAGAATCTCACCTGGAGCTCCCTGACCTTCTACTGGCAGGGCTTCATAAATCTTAAAGCGATCACCCTTGAGAAAAGTGTGAGCAACAGGCCAAGGATTCATGCCGCGGATTTGGTTGAAGAGTTGGCGATTGGTTTTAGTCCAATCGAGTTTCTCTTCTTCCGGCTTAATATTTGGCGAGAAAGTGACTTGACTAGGATCTTGTGGTTCAGGTTGGATTTCTCCTGCTAGGTAGCCAGGTAGCGTATCCAAAAGCAAATCGCGACCAACGATTGCCAATTTTTCAAACAAGGTTCCGACATTGTCCTCATCTGTGATGGGAATACTGCGACGGGAAATCATATCTCCTGCATCCATTTCCTTAACCATCTCCATAATGGTCACACCAGCTTTCTTATCCCCTTGAATCAAGGCGTAATGAATGGGGGCGCCACCGCGGTGTTTTGGAAGAAGGGAAGCGTGAACGTTGACCGCAAAATCCATACTATCAAGGAGTTTACTTGGGAGAAACTGCCCAAACGCAGCAGTGATAATCCCATCTGCTCCTAGCTTCATAATGGCTTCCATCTCTGGGCTTCCAGATAATTTTTCAGGTTGGTAGATGGGAAGGCCTGCTTCTTTGGCAGCCTGCTTGACTGGGGTTTCTTGGATGACTTTTTTACGACCGACAGCGCGGTCTGGCTGGGTCACAACAGCTAGAATCTCGTAACGGTCATCTGATAACAACCCCTTCAAAACTGTCGCTGAAAATTCAGGTGTCCCCATAAAGATTAGTTTTGTCATTTCTTCTCCTTCTTATAAAAATTGCTGCGGCTCATGGTCAATACTGAGACGAAGCTCGCTATTTTCCCGTTCTTGAGTCAAGGCCAAAACTCGATTGAGAGTTGGTCCCAGCTCATCTTCTAAGCGGTATTTAATCAAAATCTGGTAATGATAAAGGTTGTGGGTACGGGCGATGGGTTTTGGCGTTGGCCCAAGGATTTTACTAGTTTCCGATAAACCTGAGCGCAAAATTCCCATGACTTCATAGGCACGTTTGACAACCTCTTCTTCTTTCTTGTGAGAGAGGGTAATCCCAATGGTGAAATAATAAGGCGGATAGCCGAGTTGGCGCCTGATACTCATTTCATAGGCATAAAAACCTTCATAATCCTGTTCCTTGGCAAAACGAATGGCATAGTGTTCCGGATTGTAAGACTGGATCAAGACCTGCCCAGCTTTTTCAGCCCGACCTGCACGGCCTGCCACCTGAGTTAAGAGCTCGAAGGTTCTCTCAGAAGAACGGAAATCCGGCAGATTCAAGGCCGTATCCGCATTGAGCACTCCGACTAGGGTCACATTTGGAAAATCCAAGCCCTTGGCAATCATCTGAGTTCCCAACAAGATATCTGCTTCCCCTCGGCCAAACTGCTCAAGAAGAGCTTGGTGACTACCTTTCTTGCGAGTCGTATCCACATCCATCCGCAGAATGCGAGCCTGAGGAAAGAGCTCTGCTAGCTCATCATAGGCTTTCTGAGTCCCCGTCCCGTAGTAGCGAATGCTGCGACTCTGACAGTTGGGACAGACATGAGGAATTCCCTTGGAAAAGCCACAGTAATGGCAGTTCATGGTCTTGGTATCCATGTGGAGAGTCAGAGAAATGTCACAGTTGGGGCAGCTATCTACCGTCCCACACTCTCGACACATAACAAAGCTAGAATAACCCCGACGGTTGAGCATAAGGACTACCTGCTCTTTTTTAGCCAAACGGTCTTGAATGGCTTCCAGCAAAGGAGGCGTAAAGTTTGACGTCTCATTCTGCCCGATATAGTCCCGAAAGTCAATCACTTGAACCTCAGGAATAGTGGCTAAAGGATTGGCCCGTTGGGTCAGGCGTAAGTGTTGATAGACACCTTTGCCAGCCCGCGCACGGCTTTCTAAGCTCGGTGTTGCCGAACCAAGGACTAGGGCTGCTTGATTGTACTGGGCCCGTAAAATGGCGACCTCTCTGGCATGATAACGGGGATTGCTGTCTTGTTTGTAGCTGGCTTCATGCTCTTCGTCGATAATCATGACACCTAGATTTTTCAGTGGAGCAAAGATAGCTGATCGAGCGCCAACAACAACTTGGGCATCGCCGCGCTCAACCTTGCGCCATTCGTCGTACTTTTCACCATTGGAAAGGCCTGAGTGAAGAATAGCTACTTTCTCGCCGAAACGAGCAATGAACCGCTCCGTCATTTGTGGCGTCAGAGAAATCTCAGGTACCAGTAAAATAGCCGTCTTACCCTTATCCAAGGCTCCTTGGATAATCTGCAAGTATACCTCCGTTTTCCCACTTCCTGTAATCCCTTGAAGGAGGAAAGGAGGCTGTTGACTGCCAATAGCACTGACAACGGCATCGCGAGCCTGACTTTGCTCTAGATTCAGCTCCAAAGGTCTACTGGCTTCAATACCTTCGAAATAAGCAGCTGAACGTTGCACTTCCTTTTGGACTAGGGTTAGAGCTCCTTGCTCCACAAAGAAGTTGACTTGCTCGCGTGAGTAGGACTCTAACAAACTAGCCAGAGGAGCACTCTCAGGATGAGACTGTAAATAGTCTTTCAGCTCTGCTTTTTTCTTAGCACGCGCAGAAATCTCAATCTTCTCTAGCTGAGTAGCATCAACCTCATACCAAGACTGGGTCTTGACCTTCTTTTGATCGACTGCCTGGTATTCTAAGCGGAGCAGCCCTTTCCTGGTCAAGCGCATCATTTCTGCCTGTTTAGCAAGGTCTAGAGAAGAAAAGGCTAGCGAATCTTCTGAACCAAACAGACGCTCTCGGTCTGCCTGACTGAGACCTTCTAAAGGATAAAGAATCTTATCATAACTGGAGTTTAAAAATCCCGGCAACATGGCTTTTAGAATGGAGATTTTATAAGAAAAGACGGACTTGCGTAACTCCTCAGCTAGCCAGAGTTGCTCTTGCGTGAGGACAGGAGAAAAGTCCAGCACCTCCGCAATCTCTTTCAAGTCCTGATCAGCCACCTCTTCATCCAACTGGGACTCCATACCTAGCACAATTCCTTGTATCAAACGATTGCCCTTACCGAAGGGGACATGGACCCGCATACCGACTTCCAGCATCTCTACAAATTCTTCAGGGACCTTATAACTATAAGGCTGGTCTGTCTGCATCAGGGGAACATCCACGATAATCTTTGCGATAGCCATTCTCTCACCTCCTCCTTGTCAGTAAATTCTTGCAATAGAAAAAATAAGATTGAGTCCCCCCAACCTTAAATTTTTTCACCATCTTCTTTTTCTTTAGCGATTTGCTCTTTGATTTTCTTTTCTTCTTCTTCTCTGCGGCGTTTTTCTTCTTCGATACGGAGACGAACCGCTTCACGTTTTCCTTCTGGATCTGGGTGAATGGTTACATTTCCTGACTCGATTTCTTCCAAAGCGCGAAGAGTTGATTTTTCAGACTTAAACTCTTGAGTTGCTGGCGCACCTGCTTCTAGTTCGTGGGCGCGTTTTGCTTCCAAGATTACGAGTGAATATTTTGATGGTACCTTGTCTAGCAAGGTATCAATAGAGGGTTTTAACATCATTTGCTTGTACCTGTTTCCTATAGTTTATCGAGTAGTTAGAGATTTTGGCAACATCTCCTGGTAGTGACCAATGACACGGTCCACACGGAAGTGTTCTGCTTCGATCACACGTTTGACACGTTCAGCAGCGAGGGGCACCTGATCGTTGACAATGGCATAATCATACTCACGCATGAGGGCAATTTCTTCCTTGGCTTTTTCGATTCGTTGGGCAATCACTTCAGCGCTATCTGTTCCACGACCTACCAAACGATCTTGCAATTCATCCAAATCTGGTGGCGTTAGAAAGATAAAGACAGCATCTGGAACCTTTTTCTTAACCTGAAGAGCTCCTTGGACTTCAATCTCAAGAAAGACATCGATTCCCTTGTCTAGGGTTTCATTGACATAGGTTAGCGGAGTTCCATAGTAGTTACCGACATATTCTGCATATTCCAACATCTGACCTTGACGGATTAGCTCTTCAAACTCTTCACGAGTACGGAAGAAATAATCCACTCCGTCCACCTCACCAGGACGTTGCGCACGCGTCGTCATCGATACAGAGTATTGAAATTGATTCTCAGAACTCTCAAAAATCTCTCTTCTAACCGTTCCTTTCCCAACTCCTGAAGGACCAGAAAAAACGATTAGCAAGCCTCGGTCTGCCATTATGTCTCCTTTAGTTAGTCTGTGAAATAAAGTAAAATTTCTCTCGGATACTGATGATTGCGTCAGTTATCCTTCTACAGTCTTTCTATCTAGTGTAACAAAAAAGCAGTAATATTTCAACTGCTCTTTCTTATTTATTTAGCATAATCTACTGCACGAAGTTCGCGGATCACGGTTACCTTGATATTTCCTGGGTAATCGAGATTGTTCTCAATTTTCTCACGAACTTTGTGAGCCAAGATTGTGACTTTGTCGTCCTTGATTTGTCCTGGATTAACCATGATACGGATTTCACGTCCTGCTTGAAGAGCAAAGCTATTTTGCACTCCTTCAAAGCTATTCGCGATTTCTTCCAAATCATGGAGACGCTTGATGTAGCTTTCAAGAGATTCACTCCGAGCACCTGGACGCGCTGCACTCAAGGCATCTGCTGCAGCAACGATCACTGCAATGACGCTTTCAGCTTCGACATCGCCGTGGTGGCTAGCAATGGTATTCACCACAACTGGGTGTTCCTTGTACTTACGAGCCAACTCCGTACCAATCTCAACGTGGCTACCTTCAACCTCGCGGTCAATAGCTTTCCCAATATCGTGAAGGAATCCAGCACGACGGGCAAGAGCTGCATTTTCACCAAGTTCACTGGCGATGATACCAGATAACTTAGCAACCTCAATCGAATGACGCAAGACATTTTGTCCATATGAAGTACGGAACTGCAAGCGTCCCATGATCTTCATCAAGTCTGGATGGAGGTTTGGCGCACCAATCTCATAGGCAGCAGCCTCACCATATTCGCGGATTTTATTGTCAATCTCCTGACGGTTTTTCTCCACCAACTCCTCGATACGAGCTGGGTGGATACGGCCATCCTTGAGCAACATTTCCATGGTCATACGAGCAATTTCACGACGAATCGGATCAAATCCTGACAAGGTTACCACTTCTGGCGTGTCGTCAATGATGACATCTACCCCTGTCAAACTTTCAAAGGTACGAATGTTTCGCCCTTCGCGTCCGATAATGCGTCCCTTCATGGTATCATCTGGTAGGTGAACTGTCGAGTTTGTTGACTCTGCTACATAGTCACCAGCGATACGCTGCATAGCCTGAACCAAGATATCTTTCGCAATCTTATCTGAACGTTCCTTCACTTCTTGCTCAGCCTCACGAATGCGGCTAGCAATTTCCTTGGTTAAGTTTTCCTCTGTCTGAGCCAAGATAATATCTCGAGCCTCAGTTTGGGAAAGGGAACCGATACGTTCAAGTTCAGCTTCTTTTTGTCTTTCGACTTCCTCTAATTGCTCTTCACGTGCATCAAGGTTTTTTGCTCTATCAGAAATACTTTGTTCTTTTTGTTCAAGTGTTTTTTCTTTGTTCGTCAAATTGTCGTCCTTACGGTCAAGGCTCGTAGCTCTCTCCGTCAAACGACTTTCAATTTGCTTGAGCTCCTGACGTTCTGACTTAAATTCAGCGTCCACTTCTTCACGGTATTTTCTGGCTTCCTCTTTGGCCTCCAATAGTGCTTCTTTTTTAAGAGACTTGCTTTCGCTCTTGGCTTCATTTAGCAATAAATCCGCTTCGCGCTCAGCTTGTCCTCGTAAATTAGTTGCTTCTTGTTCAGCATTTAGAAGCATCAACTCTGCAGCCTCTTGAGATGATTTCATCTTAGCTGAGATGCTGACATATCCAATGACTAAACCTATGATGACGGCAAAAACAGCAATCGCAAGTGTCATGATTTCCATGTTTTTACCTCATTAAATTTGTTTATCGAATGACATACATTCCTTAATATTCTATCATAAAAAACCGATTTTCACAAACCTAATTTAAATAGTTTCTATATCTTTTTCGAGGATTTTTTTCGAAAAATTCTTTTGCTTTTTTATATTCTAGTTTTTCGCAACGATATCCTTTGGAAATTTCAAATTCAAGATCGATATTTTGGTTATATTCATATCCCAAGGTTCTTAACTCTTCTATCTCCGAACCTTTTTTCCACAAAAAATATAACAATCTTTTAAAATATCGCATCTTTCTTTTAATATTTTTAATAACATTTTCCGAGTAAGTACTAGAATATTTCTCTTTTAGAATCACTTTATCAATCTTATACTGATAAAGCTCACTCTCCAAGATATTATACAGATATTCCATATCTAAATTTATTGGTTTATCCTCAAAATATTTCACAAGTGACATAAGTACACTCTCTGTTTCCTCGCGACCATTCATCCAATTGATGATGTAGTCTGCTTTCTTATTATCAGTTATATTTGAAAGTTCTTCTAATGACTTCTGGAACTCTCTTAAACTTGGTTTTTTAACTTTTGAATTATTATTTTTATCTTCTACAACTCTCTCATCTATATCTACATAATAAATTTTATAAATCAGTGATAAAATTTTTCCAAGGTCATCATCTCTCAATTTACTCTTTTTCAAGATGTTATCTATAACTTCTTCTGTAGATGCCATTCGATTTTGGTTCAGCTTAAATTTACTATCAATGAGATTTTTCTTTGTTGATTTTATTTCCTCACTATTTAAAATTACAATAATTTTAAACCTTTTATTCTCAGAAAGATAGTCAATATAACCCAATAAATCATTGTAATCTGAAGGGCTATCTGATGTTTCTGCATATGAAACCCGTTCAAAATCATCAAAAATAATGATAGAATCTCGCTTCATCAAATCCGTTCCAACTGTTTTAAAGAACCATTTAAAAACTCCTCCAACAAGTGGAATAAAGTCCAAATTTCCGAGTATGGATTGTTTTTCTATTTCATTGATCAATATTTTCTCGGCTTGCTCTCTTGTTTTTATCCCAAAGCAGGAAATATAGTAGATTTCTTTCTTTTTGTAAATTTGATTTTCAAAAAACGTCTTTATAAAAAATGTTTTCCCACTCCCCCAAGAACCATCCAGCCAGAAAACATTATGAATAGAGTCTGAACTATTTAAAAACTCCACCAGATGTGCTTGATAAGGATAGCCCTCCAAGTCATATTCTGGAAATAGATCTGGGTTTAGTTTCTTATAACTAACTTTTTTAAAAATTATGTCTAAAAACCAGAATAGTATTGTTGGTATAGTCAGTGCTAACAATATTATTACACGATTCTCATATAACATTGAAATAATATTTTTTAAAAAATTATAATTAGATACAAATTTATAAATAGGTAAAGCAAAGCGTTTAAATTGTTCAATCTCAAGTGCAAGATACAGTACCCATATACTAGCTATAAATATTTTGTACCACTCAACGACTCTAACATTACTACTCCATGATGGTCTTTTCAATAAATATTTCAATGGTTTGAAATTCAGAATAAAATTAAGAATCCTCATCATTATATTTTTCATATATACCCCTTTTAATCTATATTATCATGATTATACCACAAAATAAGAGTTATAAAGCGGATTAAAGGGACAAGAATCTAGTTATTATACTAAAATTTTTCACTGATTTCTTAACTTAAGAAATCTGTCATTTTCCAAAAAATTTTATCTTCAATCTGCTAGCTAAAATTTCTAAAATAAAAAAGCCTACCTCCCAGTAGACTTAGTAATGATCTTTGAAGGACAAGAAAGCCACGCTATCCCCATCTATCATATAAATCAAGCGATTTTCTGCATCAACACGACGTGACCAGGCTCCTTGGTAGTCATACTTGAGGGGTTCTGGTTTCCCCATTCCTACAAAAGGATCGCGTTGAATATCCTTGATTAATTTATTGATTCTCTTTAATGTCTTCTTATCTTGGTTTTGCCAATAGCAATAATCCGCCCAGGCATCTTCTGTAAATTTGAGCAGCATTTCTCACTCCTCAATCACATGTACCTGAGTGCCTCCAGCACGAACTTGAGCCATTCCTCGCAAGACCTTGTCAGAAAGTTCCTTATTTTGAGCGATTCTCAGGGTTTCCTGAATACTATCCCACTCGCTCTTTGAAAGGACTACAATATCCTCATCTGGATTTTTATTGACCACTGTTAAAGGCTCAAATTCATCGTTTACCTTTTTCATGTAGTCCTTTAAATGATTTCGGAATGTTGAGTAAAGAACTGCTTCCATAACCATACCTCGTTTTACCTCTTTTCCACTATTATACACAAAAAGAAAGAAATTGTCAGGAACTTGTACAAGATTTTTCTTTTCTATCTACTTATTCGAAAATCTTCTAAAAAAGCCTACCTTTCAGTAGACTTAGTTTGATTCTATTCTAATGGGCACTCTGCCAAAATTCTGGTCTGCTATACTTGGGTGTCCTAGTTGGTAAATCTGGTCTGCCTTTTGAGTCATAGCATCCCAAGGTTCTTTGCCAATTCGACTGACTAGATGGACCTGCCCTTTCAGAGACTTGAGGTGTTGTCTGCCTTTTTCAGTAAAGCCAAGGACATGGATGCCTTCTGGCAAGTCGCTTTCTCTGGCCTGCACCAAAATATAGGTCAAGAGGCGTCTGACACGCGCCTTGGTGTAGCGCTTGGTCGCAACCGCCTCGACCAATTCGTCAACAGACTGGGCTGTTTTGATAGCTTCCTTGATACGCACAGCCATTTCTTGATTGACCTGATAGATGGTCGTTAGGTCTGGATTTGACAAGATTTGATAGCAGAGAAATGGAAAATAGTCATCCCAACTTACCTTACTGGCCTGCTCAAAGAGAGCAACAGAAGGCATAAAGCGTTCTAAGAAATCTTGGTCTGATTGATGCTGACGGAGAGCTGTTGCCGAGGCAAAGTCCACATCCTTATCCACAGAATGATAACCAGCTCCCTGACGCTGAATCGGATGCAACTTGATGTTCCGCCCAGCAAGCGCCTTAGCATAAGCTAGAGCAAGAACATGATTGGGCGTCTTGCCTGAAAAATCAAGGCCAGCAAATTCCTTCCACATGGCCTGGGTTTTCTGGGGATAGGAAAGGGAATCAGGCAGATTTTCCACAAATTTCTCCATCTCAGTACCTTGCTCTGTGTATAAGTCAGCAACTTTCTGATAATCCAGAACTTCCTCTGTTCCGAAAGCGAGGGTATCAATGCCCAAGCGAGCCAAGATATCCACAGCTCCTTGACCGAAGAAATCTGCCGCCTGAACACTGACTAAAAAGGACAATTCCACTACCAGATCCGCTCCATTTTCCAGCGCCATCTGAGCCCGTGTCCACTTGTCTACGATAGCAGGCTCTCCACGCTGCATGAAATTCCCAGACATGGCAACGATTTTCAGTCCCTTCGCCTGCTCAAGCAAGTATTTGTGCCCATTATGGAAAGGATTGAACTCCGCGATAATACCTGTGATGGTCATAATGTTCTCCTACTTCTGCGCGACAAAAAACCAACGGGTGCTGGTTTCTGTCGGCTCCTTGTCCTCAAAGTCCGCATAGAGTTTGAAGGACTTGAAACCAGCCTGTTCCAGCAAGATATCATAGGTCAAGACTTCATATGTACGCTCCTCATGCACTTCATCGTGGCGACTAAAGGAACCGTCCGCTTCCTTGACAAAGAAGGTCAACTCATGCACGATGGAGTGAGGAGCCGCATCCTCATAGGTATCCCAGAGCATGGCAAAATCTTCCGCATTTTCATGGTAGGAATACCCTGGAAAAACCTCATCTGTATGGTAGGTCGAATGCACGTCAAAGATGAATACTCCGTCTTCATTGAGGGCATTATACACTTCCTTAAACACGTCTCCTACTTCCACCTCATCTTGCATGTAGCAGATTGAGTCCGAGTAACAAGTCACAAAATCATATTGACCAGCCTTGGATAAATCCAGCATATTACCTTCAATAAAATCAATCTTTTGCTTGGCTGAAGTAGCTCTCTTCTCCGCAATCTTCAACATATCCGCGCTCAAGTCAAGTCCTGTCACATCAAAACCAGCCTGAGAAAAGCGGACAGACTGGATACCCGTCCCACAAGCCAATTCTAAGAGTTTCTTTCTCTCCTTAGTCTTAGGCAAATGACGTAGTGAAAAATCCGTCCATTTATCATATAAACTATCATCCATCACAGCATCGTAAACAGCCGCAAAGGTTTCATAAGTAGCCATATTCATGATACCAAGTCCGCCCGTAATCGGAATGAAAATTAGGAGCTTGACGATGGAGCCGAGCTCCAAGGAAGGCTATCTATTTTCCGACGATTACAGGACGGGTTCAAATCCTTTCTAAGATACAAAGAGCGTTAAAAGCAAGGAGAAAATAGGAAACTTTCTGCTGTATCGTCAGATACAAAGGAAGTTACTCTTTTTCTCGCAGCTTTTAGCTCGTGTTCAGTTTCGAGATGAACAAAACACGACGCCCTTTACCTTTCTATCCATTTTTCTAAACTAAGCAAATAAAACCCAGTTGACTACAACTGAGTTCATTTCCTATGCTAAGGCTTCTGAAATGTCTACTGACTCTGCCTCATGCCATAGTTTTTCTAGGTTATAATGGGCACGCATTTCTTCTGAGAAGATATGCACGACGACACCGCCGAGGTCTAGCAAAACCCAGCCTCCAGCTGCATCTCCTTCGACATGGCTACCTTTAAAGCCTGCATCGGCTACTTTTTCACGAATATTATCAGCGATAGCGTCCAACTGACGGCTATTCATTGAGCTAGTGATGACAAAGTAGTCCGTCACGCTGGTCAAATCTTGTACATCAAGTGCGAGGATATCCTCCGCACGTTTCTCATCAGCCGCTTTCACGACTAGTTCTAGTAATTCTTTTTCGTTCATTTAGTCCTCTTTCTAGAAAATATGTTTGTAATCTAGGACATCTGCAAAGCGCCCCTCCCAAATGCCCTCATAAAATTCATTTATCGTTTCTGCTGGAATGTCATTCCCATCAAACGTTGTACAAGTTCCTTCTGGAATAATAAGCTGATAGCCATATTCAAAAGCAACCTTGACAGAGGTATCCACACAATATTCTGTCTGCATACCACATAAAACTAATTTTTCAATTCCCTGTTTATCCAAGTATTCTTTTAAACCAGTTTCTTTGAAAATACTGTTATACTTCTTCTGAAAGACCTTTTCATTAGGTTTTCGATTTAAAAGCTCAGATAACTGCCAATCTTCTGATGTTTGAGCTTCAGAGTCCTCAATATGTTGAACATAGATAATTTCGATATTCTTGCTTCTAGCCTGGTTTTGTAAATAAGAAATTTTTTCCAATAGACTATTTGTCTGAAAACCGGTTTCCACTAAAATATTCTGAACATCAATGATTATAAAAGCCGTCCTCATTTAGTCCTCTTTCAAATAGTGCACAAAGGCGTTATAGGTTTCCAGGGTTTGGGGATAGATGGGGAATCCCTGATGAGCTAGATACTCCACGGTACGAGCTGTTTCGTAGGCCACTGCCTTATTGAGCGATAGCACAGCAATCTCACGTGCCTCGTCCACTCCAGGAAAGGCACGATTGTGCTCGATATAATCTGCGACGTAGATGACTTTGTCTAGATCGGTCATCTGACCAGCTCCGACTGTATGGATTTCAATAGCTCGCAGGATTTCTGGATCATGCAAATCCAAATCTTCCTGAATCTTGTAGATGCCAACCATGCCATGCCAGACATTATTGCCCCAATTTTTGAGGTCAGGATCTAGCCGGTAACGGTCAATCAAGTCTAGAAATTCCTGATCTGACAGCTTTTTAGCATAATCATGAAGAAGGCCTGCTAGACCCGCTTTCTCGGTATCGACTCCAAATCTCTCCGCTAACTCTATGGCTGCACGCTCCACCCCCAAACAATGGGTTAACCGTTTTTCAGGTAGAAGCTCTGCCATTTTTTCCAACAAAGCCTCTCGGGAGCAGTTGATATAGTCTTGGTAGGCCATCAGTAGAGCCCCTCCTTCTCGATGTAGTCTAACACTGGCTGAGGTAGGAGAAAGTTAGGTTTCCGACCTTGGGCAAGGAAATCACGCACCATGCTGGACGAGATGTCCATGAGAGGCACATCCACCCAGATAACTGGATAGGAAGTCCCTGCCTTGTAGCGCGGGCGCTGAACTCCAACAAACTGAACCATGTCGACCAGCTCATCAATTCGGTACCATTTAGGCAGATAGTCCACCATATCAGCCCCGATAATGAAGTAATAATCCGTATCTGGATGTTGCTCTGTCAAAATCTTCATAGTGTCGTAGGTGTAGGAAATGCCCTTGCGCTCCAGCTCAATAGTTTCAATGGCTAAGCCTTCAATCCCCTCAATCGCCAACTCAAGCATCTTGAGACGGTGGTGCTCGGGGATGGTTTCCTTTTTATCCACATGAGGTGGTTGGTATTCGGGCATAAGCAGGACCTGGTCCAGTCCTAACTGTTGTCGTACTTGGTCCGCCACAACAAGATGGGCATTGTGAACAGGGTTAAAATTCCCCCCTAAAATCCCGACTTGTTTGCGTTTTTTCTCCTTGATTTCTGGCTCCAACTCTACCTTGGTAAAGGGAGTCAATAATTCGATTGCCATAGGCTCGTCTTCCTTTAATTCTCTGTAAAAACAGTTGTTTGGAGTAGGTTTTAGATTTCTTTGACTTTCTTGGAAATCTTGCGATTTTCTTTCTTGCTGGATTGTTTAAACAAAATCAAGATGCGTCCGATTTTTTGGACAGTATCCACACCGATTTCTTCTTCCAAGATTTCAGCTACTTCATGGATGTTTTCATCTGTGTTTTGCAAGAGCGTAACTTTAATCAATTCGCGGGCGTCAAGAGCCTGACGGACGCTGGTTTTGATTTGGTCGTTGAGACCATTTTTCCCGATTTGGATGATGGGTTTGAGGGTGTGTGCCTGGCTGTTGAGGAAGGCACGTTGTTTTGATGTTAATGACATAATTTCTTTAAAAGAGTTTCTTTTAATACTTTTCTGAAGTGGTGACGGACGTCAGCAAAGTCCTTCGGACTTTCATGACTAAAATTTGAGCCTAAGGTCTCAAATTTTCCGCAGTTGGTACAACTCCTTGTACCAACTGACACCACGGCGAAAAGTATTCGTTATGGGCTCGCAGAGCTCGCCCGAATCCAGACAACTCTTTCCTTTCTGTATTTAAATGATTGCTTTTCGTGTGACGACGGCGACGCCTTCTGGTGCCCAGATAGCAACTTTGGCGGTGCCTGTTACGCGGATCCAGCCTAGGCCTGAAATGACTAGGTCTGTCTTGTCCTTGATGGTAAATACATGTTGGACTAGTTTTGGAAAATCTTCTTTTTCTTTGCTATTTGGCGGTGTCAGAAGAGTTCCCAGATGCTTGTCATAAAAGGCACTAGCGCCTTCAAGTTTGGTACGATGGAGTTTGAGTTCATTGTCAAAGAAAGCAGTAAATCCTTGCTTTTCTCCTGATATGAAGTCAAAGCGTCCAAGACCACCTAAAAACAGGGTTTGCTCAGGGTTAAGCTGATAGGTTTTGGGCTTGATTTCCTTTTTAGGGCTGACATACTTGAGGTTTTTAGCCGTCAAGTAGTGGGCCATCTGGTGGTGGTGGATAATCCCTGGTGTATCGTAGATATAAGATCCGTCGTCAAGCGGAATCTCAATCTTGTCCAAGGTTGTCCCCGGAAAACGCGACGTCGTGATGACATTCTGGTCACCCGTGATTTCTTGGATAATGGCGTTGATAAGGGTTGACTTTCCAACGTTGGTCACACCAACTACGTAGACATCGCGGCCCTTACGGTAGTGTTCAATCTTGTCAATGACTTCCTTAATGGCATGCTTATTCTGAGCCGAAGTCAGGACAACATCTACTGGACGAAGTCCTTCTTCGTGGGCACGCTCCATGAGCCACTGGCTAATCTTTCCCGGTTTAACTGACTTGGGCAGGATATCTTTCTTATTTCCAACCAAGAGGACATCATTGCCCGATACAAAGCGTGGCAAGCCAGGGATGACAGAGCCATTAAAGTCAAAGATATCAATGACATTGACCACCAAGGCATCACTGTCACCCACCTCGTGCAAGAGCTTGAGGAAATCATCGTCCGTCAACTGGACATCTGTGATTTCATTGTAATGACGAAGACGGAAACAGCGTTGGCAATAAACTTCGCCAGTCTCCAACCCTTTTTCAAGTGCCGACTGGGGAGTAAATCCAAGACCAGCCTTGTCTGTCGTCTGAATGGCTGCTCCACAACCAATACAGAGAATTTCTTCCATAGTTAGATTCCTTTTTTATATGTAATCGGTCCGTACTTTTCAGTGATTTTTCGCATGACACGGCGCTCGCGAACTCGGTTAATCTGCGTTTTGATAGAGTCATGTTGGACCAAGGGCTTGACCAAGATCGAGCGAATACCTGCACGGTGAGCTGCTCGTATATCCGTCATAAGTTGGTCGCCGACCATGACCACTTCATTTTTCTCATAGTGGAATTCCTTCATGGCACGGTCAATCCCAAAAGTGAAAGGCTTCAAGGCCCAATAAACGTAATCAATCCCAAACTTCTCAACTGCGCGTTGTACCCGTTTTTTGGTATTATTTGAAACAACAATGATGCGAATACCTGCATCACGAAGGTCATGTAGCCATTGCTTCATCTCTGGCGTCCCATCAGGGTTGTTCCAAGCAATGAGGGTATTGTCCAAATCGACCAAAACAGCCTTGATCCCCTGCGCCTGCAGACTTGGGACTGTCAGATCATAAACTGCTTCCACAGCAAAATCTGGCATGTAATTTTCAATCGCCATTCTGGCTCCTTTTCTTTTTAATTTCTAGCAATATTCTTTAAATATTGGGCTAAGACTACCCATAAAATGAGACTAGCTAGCAAAATATAAATCCAAGCATTTGGTTCATTTGCAAACGGTAAGGGAACATTCATTCCGAAGAATCCTGTAATAACCGCAAGGATAGCTAGTAAGACTGAGATAATTGTCAAAGTTGTCAAATTATCATTTAGATTATTATTTAGGATGTTGTTGTAAGAGGCTGAGAGTTGTTGCAAAACTTGAGAAATCAAGTCTGTCATCGAAACCAACTGATGCGCTTCAATCATGGCATCGTCAAACTGTTCTCTCTCAACTTCGTTAAAACTGCGATAAAGGGCATGTCCTTGGATATGTTCCAAGAGGAGACGATTTTGTTTGGCAGCAGCAGTCAGGTAAACCATACCAGTTTCCAAGTCAGAGAGAGCAAAAAGATTTTTTTTAGTTGTTTTTTGACGAAGAAGTGCACTGATTTCATCCTTACCTTTATCCATCTCTTCAATCACTGGATAATAAGCATTGCTAATAATCTCTAAACTGGCAAAAAGAAATTTGTAGATTGAAACAACTTCATGGCTTTCAAGGTAGGATGCCATTCGTTTAATCACATAACTATTCTTGTGGTTGCTAATTGTGATCAGCCGTTGTTTTTCAACGATAAAGGTCATCGGAATCGCTTCATAATATTCTTTGTCTTTTTCTAAGTCAAGAACATTATAAATGAAGGTTACCGTTCCCGTTTCACGGTGATAGTCCATGTGGGCACGCTCATTTCTATCCAGAGCATACTCGATGGTTTCCTTGTCCAATCCATAGACATCCGAAAGGTCTTCCATGTTTTTAATCTTGTCTACATCAAGGTCTATCCACGTACAATCGTGACCTAATTTTTTCTCTACAAATAGCATACTCTCTCCTTTACCAAACTCCTTCTATTGTACCACAAATCTGCTAAAATAGCCGGCCTATTCAGTACGAGATAGATTGCTGACGACGGTGATATTGCGATTGGGAACAAAGTGAAGGGCTTGATCATCACCTCGCAGTTGAGTTGTACGGATTCCTACGCTAACGACCTTTCCAGAAACGGTAATCGGTCCATTTGTCAGAACCACTTCATCACCCACATCAAGCTGGCGTTCAAAAAGAATGAAGAAGCCATTGATGACATCAGATAGAAAGCCTTGCGCCCCCATACCAATGGCCACCCCAGCAATCCCCGCACCAGCAAGGAGGCTAGAAACTGGCAAACCTAAAATAGACAGGATACAGTAGAGCAGAAAGAAATAAAGAATGTAGTTAAAGACATTCTCCAGCAAACGGGAGATAGTCTTTTGTCTTCCTGCATCTCGATTGGAAAATTTAAGCGAGGGCTTGACAATCTTTCGTACAGTTGCATGAAGCATCTTTTTAGCTATATAAAATAGTAAAAACAAAATCAAAAGAGAAATCACCTTGGTCAAGAGATTCTCTAATATGGTTGTTAAATCAAGTTTATCAAAATAGCGTTGAAAAAAATCTTGCATATAAAACTCCTTTTCCCTATTATACCATAAAATCGCCCTTCTCTTTTTTTCATAATTATTCAATTATCAGCCCTATTTTCAAAATATCACTTGCCTATATAGCATATTTATACTATAATTATAAACAATACATTTGAAGGAGACTGCTATGAAACGAATCATTAGAGCCTGGACCAAGGCAAGCCTCATCAAACGAATCCTTATTGGAATGATTTTTGGAGCGACATTGGGGATGCTCTTCCCAAACCTTACAGGAATTGGTCTGCTTGGAGACCTCTTTGTAGGTGGATTGAAAGCCATCGCTCCTATTTTGGTTTTTGCCCTTGTTGCCAATGCCCTTTCCCAACATCAAAAGGGACAAAATACCAATATGAAGACTGTTATTTTCCTATATTTGCTTGGAACCTTTGCTGCTGCATTGGTGGCTGTTCTAGCTAGTTTCTTACTGCCTGTGCAAATCACCCTGACCAGTGCAAATACAGAAGTTGCTGCT
This sequence comes from Streptococcus oralis subsp. oralis, assembly GCF_002096435.1. GTDB lineage: Bacteria > Bacillota > Bacilli > Lactobacillales > Streptococcaceae > Streptococcus > Streptococcus oralis_AA. The sequence continues at coordinate 412,352 of NZ_NCUI01000025.1, read as the reverse complement.
CCTGACGGTATCGGTCAAGTCCTCAGCAACCTCCTACTCAAACTGGTGGACAATCCCTTGAATGCTATTGTTGAAGCCAACTATATCGGGATTCTCTCTTGGGCAGTTATCTTTGGCTTAGCTATGAGAGAGGCAAGTAAACACAGTAAAGAATTACTGAGAACCATGGCAGATGTCACCTCTAAAATCGTGGAATGGATTATCAACCTAGCTCCCTTTGGGATTTTAGGTTTGGTGTTTAAAACCATCTCTGACAAGGGCATTGCCAGTTTGGCTAACTACGGTGTCCTCCTAGGACTCTTGATTGCTACCATGGCCTTTGTAGCTCTCATCGTCAACCCGCTCATCGCCTTTCTCTTTATGAGGAAAAATCCCTATCCCCTTGTTTTGAAATGCCTACGTGTCAGTGGTATTACAGCCTTTTTCACTCGTAGCTCTGCCGCCAATATCCCTGTCAATATGAAACTCTGCCAAGACTTGGGACTGAATCCTGACACCTACTCTGTCTCCATCCCGCTTGGTTCGACCATCAATATGGCTGGCGCTGCTGTTACCATAAATGTCCTGACCCTGGCTGCTGTCAATACACTCGGAATCTCGGTAGACTTTGGGACAGCATTTGTGCTCAGTGTCGTGGCTGCCATTTCTGCCTGCGGAGCCTCTGGAATCGCTGGGGGATCCCTTCTCCTCATTCCTGTCGCTTGTAGCCTCTTTGGGATTTCCAACGACTTGGCTATGCAAGTTGTCGGAGTCGGTTTTGTGATTGGGGTCGTTCAAGACTCCTGCGAAACAGCCCTGAACTCTTCAACAGATGTCCTCTTTACAGCGGTTGCCGAGTATGCTACAAACCGAAAACTTCGCCCCTAGTCTCTGACTCTCCTCGTTAAACACTTGACTCTATTAGTTTAGGAAATTTTTCATGTCCCTCACTCAACGCACGACAAAACTGATCTTAGCGACCTGTCTCGCTTGTTTTCTCGCTTATTTTTTAGATTTATCATCAGCAGTTTCAGCTGGAATTATCGCCCTCTTAAGCCTCTCCGACACGCGCAGAAGCACGCTGAAATTAGCACGTAACCGCCTCTTTTCCATGATCCTAGCGCTCGCTATCGGTGTTCTAGCCTTTCAGCTGACGGGCTTTCACATCTGGAGTCTGGGCCTCTATCTGGCTCTCTATGTCCCTCTTGCTTACAAAATGGGCTGGGAAATCGGCATCACCCCTAGCAGTGTCTTGGTCGGTCATCTCTTGGTACAGGAGTCTACCTCTCCAGAGCTCTTACTTAATGAAGTACTCCTCTTTCTCATCGGGACAAGCTTTGCTCTATTGGTCAACCTTTATATGCCCTCTCGTGAGAAAGCCATCCAAAGCTACCACCTTCAGGTCGAAGAAAAGTTAAAAGACATCCTGCTTCGTTTTAAATACTATCTGTCAAGAGGAGACGGACGCAATCAAGCCCAACTCGTTGACCAATTAGACAAGCTCCTCGATGAAGCTCTCAAACTGGTTTATTTGGATCACTCGGACCATCTCTTTCACCAGACGGACTACCACATCCATTACTTTGAGATGAGACAGCGACAAAGTCGCATCCTGCGAAATATGGCCCAGCAGATCAATACCTGTCATCTGGCCGCAAGTGAGAGTTTGATCTTGGCCCAGCTCTTTTCTAAGATTGCTGCCCAGCTAAGCCAGACCAATCCTGCTCATGACCTACTTGATGACATCGAACGCTATCTGCAAGTCTTCCGCAATCGGAGTCTCCCGAAAACACGTGAGGAGTTTGAAACCCGTGCTACCCTCCTGCAGCTACTACGCGAAGCCGAAACCTTTATCCAAGTCAAGGTCGATTTTTATCAGAAATATGGAAACTAAAACGCAAAGAACCTCAGAGAATTCCTCTGAGGTTCTTGTGTTTTGCATTTGGAAGGAAAGTTCATCCTCTTGTACTATTCTCAAAAAAGAAATAGCAACTCCTAGTCGTCCATCACACCGCCTGTCAGCTGGTACATGAGGTAAATGTGCTCCAAGACTTTTACCTTATCCATGTGGTCTACATCTTTAAAGCCTCCTAATGCCAAAAGTGGAACGAAACCGAAACATTCATCGTAGGCTAGCAGACCATGTTTGGCAACAGCTTTTTTATAGAGTGGGATATCAAAATAATCATCTTTGAAATCTTCATCATCAACATACTCTATGAAACGATCCATACGCTTAATCATAATATCTAAATCCTGAATATTGTATTGGACAATTCCCACATAGGCACTCTCTTCCCAAGTAATAATATCTCCAAATGCTGTTACGAACATAGGAAAAGCGACATCTCCTCTGAAATAGCTATCTTGGAGAAGCTCTAGATAATCATCTGGATTGATGACTTTTAGATAACCATCAAGAAAAGTTCCTAGACCATCTTCCTGCCAAATTTGAACCAACTCAGCCGGAACTTGATTTTTATATTTTTCAATAACATCTTTGGGCATATCTGCCACTTTGACAAAATCTTTTAACATCTATTAATCCTCTGTCGCAATCTTCATAAAAGCCTGTTTAAAGTCTTCGTACATCTCAAAAGCAATTTTCATGACATTTTCAAAGTCATCATAATTAGCAATCACTGGATCCATGATTCTATAGTCAGGAGAGATGAGTCTCCTAGAAAACTCCATCAGTTGAGTCCCTAGTATAACTTTGTTTTGAGAGTCCCTAACACTCCATATCAATTCAACTAATCCTTTAAAGATACTAATATGGAATCCAAAAGTATAACCATTTTCTTTAATAGGTTCAATATAAAAGAATTTTTCACGCCCATCAAATTTAGCTCTATATCCTAAATCTTCGAAAACATCAAATATCAACTCGCCTGTAATAATATTTAAGCGTTTTTCTTTAGGCGTTCTATCTAAGCTAAATTTATCTGAAAGCTCCTTATAGCGCTCCACAAAATTTATAGCTTGCAAAGCCTGTTCAACTCTGCAGTCTAATTTCATCTGTCTACTCCTTTGTAAATCTTAGTTCAACTCCGTATTCTTTGGCAATTTCCTTATATTTTCAATCACTTCTTGTGGCATATCTGCCACTTTAACAAAGTTTTCTAACATTTTATACTCCATTTCACGATAACAGCAAGGCTCAAAAATCGCATTCTTCAAAATGTAATCAAGCTTACTCTACTTTTGATTATGCTCTCTTTGGAAAGCTTCCATAGCCTTGAACTGTTCTAGTTCTTTTTCGTTAGCTGGTTGCTTGCCTAAATATTTATATTGGAAAAAGGATGTTCTAGCACTTGGTCCAAAGCCACTTTCGAGCCATGGGGCATAATCAAAGTCCACTGATAACTTATTATTTTCATCCAAATGAATCAAGCCTGCTGACCAATCGCTTAATCCGTTATCCATGAATACTTTTTTTAGTTTCTGAGCTTTCTTGAATAGTAAACGATATTCGTCAAAAAATTCCGATTTGGATATGCCAAATTCTTGAGGGATATAAAAGAAATAATGGTACTCTCCATTGTATTTAAAGAAGAAATAAATTTCTCCACTCAAAGTTCTATCCACTTCAAAATTGATATACAAATCATCCCACTCAACTGGAATCATATCGTTGGCTTGATGCACGATTTCGATAATTTTTTCATTCATCTGTTGTTCTATATTTCCCTCCAATTTGATTCTATCATTGTTCCGCTACAATCCTAGTATACCATAAACCCTATATCCCACTCCTTGATAAACTGCAAAAAGACCACCTAGAAGGTGGTTAGAGCAAAAAAATTTTTGAACTAATTTTTGAACTAATAAAGTATAATAGAAAAATTCAAATCCATAGAGTATTCATCGTAGCTACCAGCTCCTTTCGGAGAGCTACTCTATCAAATTGCATATCTCATTTTCCATCAGATATGTAGTAGATTCAATCAATGACGGAATTCGCACATCAGCTGAAAGAAAGATCGGACATACAACGGATATTGATGAGTTTTAAAAAAAGCAGGTCTCTACTCCTGCTCCTGAAAAAAGATAAAAAATTGATTACACTACAGAAGGCCTCATAAAATCATAAACATCTATCTGATGCTCTTCAAACAATGCTTCCAACTTCTGCGCTCCTACTTCGGCTCCATGCTTTTCTATAAATTGAAGCTCAGCTTCTGTAATAGGGATAGCTTGTAGCCACGTAACATACTCTTCATCAAAATCAAAAGACTCCAATTCCCACAAGAAAGGCTGAGTGAAAAATATATGATTTACTTTCGCATTAGGATAGTAATTTCTAATTATATTTGGATAGACTGCACCAGGAGAGATGCTATATTCTCCTCTCACGATATTAAAACCACAATCTGCTATAATATTTGGAAAATATTCCAGCTCTGCATCAGCTGCTCCAATGATTTCAACTCTTAAAGGCTTATCATTTATTCGACGATAAATGGTATATTCTGATAAACCGATTGTTGCTGCAGTTGTTAAATAATCGTCCGGACGATTCTCTCCAATAAATAAATCTAATTTGTTATCGTGATTTCTAAATGTATAGGCTTGAGGAACTCCCCCTACAGCTCTGGCTATTTCCTGTGCAATTTTAATTTTATCGTATTTCATTTGATTCTCCTCTTAAAGTTTGCTCCAGCATGAGCTATGTTATCTTTCAGTTTCACTACACTCTTATGGAAATTCTCACAAAAGGCGTTAGAGTTTGATGATACCTCTGCCAGATTATCACCAAATTAACTGACTCTATAATCCCAGTATACCATAAACCCTATGGACTAGCGTTTGGAAAACAATAAAAGACCGCCTCGAGGGTGGCCGTTTATCAGTTCAAACTATTTCCATTATGTTCCTTCTGGATGGATTCCATATCTACCGTTGGAAAATTATTTATCATATTTTACCTATCTTTTTAAGAGGCACATTCAAGAGCATCTGAAAGAAAACTTTCAAGTAAATCATCTAAAGAATTAAATTTTTCAACTACATCCGCAGATGGCATATCCAATTCTAAATATTCATCATTACTAGGATTATATACAAACCAACTAATATTGTTCTCTCCAATAAAAACAAACTGTTTATTTTCTTCGACTTCATGCCAAATTTTATTATACTCAAAGAAATCATAAATCTCTGAAGAACAACTATCATCTGCTTTTAAACCATAAAGAACGCACCCATTAAAATCAAGACCATTTACTTTTGTTATAAATCGTGAATATTCTTGCACCATGAATGTCTTAACTTCGTTTGTTTCATTTTGACTAAGAAATTTAATTTTCTCTAAATCAATTGGAGAATTTAGCTTTTCCCCATAACCAGATTCAATTCTATCTACTCTTCTTAAAAGTTCAAGCCACATTTATTTACCTCACTAATTATATATGTCCTTTCCAACAATTACCACAAAACTTCCTTACTATCCTTTATTTTCATTGTTCTACAAAATACTCTTTTGATAACTGGTAATAACTTTATTGTAAGATTTATTATCTTTAAAAATATGATTTCCATCACTTTCTCATATTCTCATAAATCTGTTTTTCCAACGCATCCTCCAATTTAGGTTCAAATGGGTCTTCTGTCTTAGCAACTCTACAATCCTAGTATACCATAAACCCTATGGACTAGCGTTTGGAAAACAATAAAAGACCACCTCGAGAGTAGTCCTTTGTTATCAATCGTCCATTTCATTATTTTACAAGTTCTTCAACTGGTTGGCCGTAAAAATATTTCATACCTTCCGTCCAGTCTTTTTCTGATAAGTCATCAATATAACCAACCATCAAATCAATTTCATTTTTTGAAATAAGAGTATTGGTATCCACTGGGACCTGCTTGCCTGTGTAAATAGACAGAAGGGAAGCCTGAAGATAAAGATGGTATTTCTGTTCTTTTTGAGCAGCGATGTAAAGAGCAGTCATAATTTCTTGTGTAAATAAACCAGGAAAAACCTGAAGAGTTTTATAATAATAGTAATCTAAGTTCTTGTGCTTTATTACATCAAAATATAAACTTCCAACTTCTTCTAATCTTGCATTTTCCTCTATAATTGAACGATAGTTGAGAAAACTATCCAAAGCATCTTGAATAGCGTACTCCACTTCGGTTTCTGTATCTTCCCACTCCTCCCACAGAGTAAGAAGATAAGGAACGACTTCATAGGACATTGTTACCACAGCGCCAGCGACAAAAGTAAATATCGCAAATTCTGAAGCCGAACTTAAAAAATGAAAATTTTCAACTTTTTTTAAATCATCATGTGTACAAACTGAACAAAACAATCGAATACAAAGATTGAGTACGGCTTCATCTTTTGTCTGGTTCATCAAGTTAATCAGCAAGTCTTTTACTGTAAAATCTCCCTTTTTTAAGATTTCAGCAATCAGCAATACACATTCTCTCTCATCATTTACTGAAAGTAAGCCCCTTTTTAAATCTTCAAGCGCTACTGAACTAACGTGACCGAACGACATTCCTGTCATTAACAGTTTGTTTCCCATACCCATTCTCCTTTTATCTCAATACTTTTTTTGGAAATTTCTTGCTTGCTTTTTGACCGATGCTAAGTTATCACCAAATTTACTGACTCTACACTCCCAGTATACCATAAAAGACCACCTCGAGGGTGGCCGTTTATCCATGAAACTAGTTCTCATTATATTTTTGTTGAAAGGCTTCCATAGCTTTGAACAACTCAAGTTCTTTTTCGTTAGCTGGTTGCTTGCCGAGGTATTTGTATTCAAAGAATTCTATTCTATCCGTTGGTCCAAATTTACTTTTATTCCATGGTGCATAGTCAAAGTCCAAAGAGGTTTTATTGTTTTCATCCACTTTGATTGTAAAGGCGGACCACTCTGCCAGACCCTGCTCGATGAAAATCTTCTTCATATCTTCACCTAAAGCAAAAAGATTTATGTAATCTATTCTGAATTCTGTCTTAGGGATAGCAAATAAAGATGGGATATCCATGTAATAATGATATTCTCCTTTATATTTAAAGAAAAATACTACGCCACCACTAAGCGTCTTATCTACTTCAAAATTAATATAAAGGTCATCCCACTCAACTGGAATCATATCATTTACTTTATATACAATCTCGGTCATCTTCTCATTAATCTGTTTTTCCATATGTTCCTCCGGTTGGTGTGTTCAAATTTTATCTGTATCTCTAGTATACCATAAAGAAAAGAAACCAACTTACTCTTATAAAATTTGCTCAAATAGGCCAAAATTGCCTCAATGAAACAGTAAAATAGACCAATCATATCGCTAGGTATAGCAACTTTCTATCCTTTCCAACAAAAAATCCACGAATCGAAAGCATTCGCGAACTTTTCTTACGACGCATTTAAGCAAAATGCCATACTAATTAATAGCCGAAATCTACGACACTGAGTTTTACAAATCGATTTCATTTGCAAAACGTGGTTACGACAAAAAATCCACGAATCAAAAAAATTCGAGGATTTTTCCTAGTGAAGCGTTTAGGTAAGCCGATTTTACACTACGACACGGAGTTTGGCAAATCGATTCTATTTGCCAAACGTAGTTAGTAAGGCAGTTAGCTAGTTCGCCAAATAGCGACTAGCGTCCAACAATTAGGAACTTTGGTTCCAATTGTTGGTGCTGAGTTACATCTTTTCTTCCAACTCCACATCTGGATACTTGTCCGCAAACCAGCGGAGGGCAAAGTCATTTTCAAAGAGGAAGACTGGTTGGTCGAAGCGGTCCTTGGCCAAGATATTGCGGCTTGAGGACATGCGCTCGTCTAGGTCCTCTGGCTTGATCCAACGAACGGTCTTTTTACCCATTGGGCTCATGACTACTTCTGCATTGTACTCGCCTTCCATACGGTGCTTAAAGACTTCAAACTGGAGTTGTCCCACAGCACCCAGCATATACTCGCCTGTTTGGTAATTCTTATAAAGCTGAATGGCTCCTTCTTGCACCAATTGCTCAATCCCCTTGTGGAAGGATTTTTGTTTCATAACGTTCTTAGCAGAAACTTTCATGAAAATCTCAGGTGTAAAGGTTGGAAGGGGTTCAAATTCAAACTTGTTTTTTCCAATCGTCAAGGTGTCTCCAACCTGATAAGTACCAGTATCGTAAACCCCGATAATATCACCTGCCACGGCATTGGTCACATTCTCACGACTTTCAGCCATAAACTGAGTCACATTCGATAGTTTGGCAGTCTTACCAGTACGAGGCAAATTGACACTCATCCCTCGCTCAAACTCACCTGATACGATACGGACAAAGGCGATACGGTCACGGTGACGAGGGTCCATGTTGGCTTGGATTTTAAAGACAAATCCTGAGAAATCCTTGTCATAAGGATCCACAATTTCGCCATCTGTTTTCTTGTGGCCATGTGGTTCTGGAGCAAACTTAAGGAAGGTCTCAAGGAAGGTCTGCACCCCAAAGTTAGTGAGGGCTGAACCAAAGAAGACCGGAGTCAGTTCTCCTGCAAGAATAGCTTCTTCTGAAAATTCATTTCCTGCTTCTTGCAACAGCTCGATATCGTCCTTAACCTGAGCGTAGAAAGGATTACTTCCAAAGAGCTTATCCCCTTCTTCCAGACTGGCAAAACGCTCATCCCCTTTATAGAGCTCCAAGCGTTGGTTATAAAGGTCATACAAGCCTTCAAAGGCTTTCCCCATCCCGATTGGCCAGTTCATAGGATAGCTCGCAATACCTAGGACTTCTTCTAGTTCTTGCAAGAGGTCCAGTGGCTCACGACCGTCACGGTCCAGCTTGTTCATAAAGGTAAAGACTGGAATGCCACGGTGCTTCACAACCTCAAACAATTTCTTGGTTTGGGCCTCGATACCCTTGGCAGAGTCCACGACCATGACCGCAGCATCCACTGCCATCAAGGTCCGATAAGTATCTTCTGAGAAGTCCTCGTGCCCTGGGGTGTCTAGGATGTTCACGCGCTTGCCATCGTAGTCAAACTGCATAACAGATGAAGTGACCGAAATCCCACGTTGTTTCTCGATATCCATCCAGTCAGACTTGGCAAAAGTCCCTGTTTTCTTTCCTTTAACCGTACCAGCCTCACGAATCTCACCCCCAAAGTAGAGCAATTGCTCAGTGATGGTCGTCTTACCCGCATCCGGGTGGGAGATGATGGCAAAGGTACGGCGTTTCTTAATTTCTTCTTGAATAGTCATAAGTTCTCTTTCTTTGATGTTCTATTTTTAGTTGTTTCAGTAGCTAAGAATGATGTTTACATTGGATTTTACCATTCCTTTCAACTCTCCATTATAGCGGATTTTGGGGAGTTTTTCAATTGCTCATCCGATGAAAAGGCAAGCTAGAGTACAGATTGCACCTGATTTCTCTTTTTCCACCGTTTTTTGAACAAGATATCAAAGAGAACCAGAGCCAGTGAAAGGATGACGGACACAAGAAGGTATTTTAACCACAAGGGCGCATCTGGAATAAAAGGTGTCTTGTTTAACAAACCATAATTTCCACCCGTCACCTGATTAACCCCAACTAGAAAGAGATTGAGAATAAAAGTATAGGCCACAATCATATATTTCTTTAGTAAGCTCTTATCATAGTGATTCATCAAGTAAACCAAGGAATTCACTAGAAGGGCATAGTGCCCAATCAAAAACGAAAAACTGGTAATATGGGGGAAATCATAGGGGTCAAAAACCGGGTAAACCGAGGCAAAGACAGCTCCGCTTGCTCCTAAGAGGGCAAAATATTGCTTGCTCCGCCATTTATCTGGCAAAAAAACCACCGCAAACATAGCCAAACGGCAATGATAAAATGGAAGGCTATTAGAAAATGGAATTCGAAAGCCAACATACCAGCTATATAGAGCTAGCAACTGGAGGAACTGAATCCCCTTAAACAAGCGGACAAATTTATGATTTTTGTGATAAACAAGCGCTCCATAAATACAAAGCACTAAGAGAAGCATCATAATCCCATACCAAAAGAGCGAAATGGGAGGAGGAACCGTCTGAGATCTGGTGATAAATTGATGGAACATATTTCTATCCTAATTCTTATTTTTTCTTTTCTCTAGTTTAACCATTATAGCGAATTAAAAGCGATTTTTCAATTTCTATTTCTTTTCAGTTTGGCTCCCTTATTTATAGGAAAATATGGTAAAATAGAACAGACTAAAAATCATCATTTCACGAAAGGATGCAAGATGAAAATTACGCAAGAAGAGGTAACACACGTTGCCAATCTTTCAAAATTAAGATTCTCTGAAGAAGAAACTGCTGCCTTTGCGACAACCTTATCTAAAATTGTTGATATGGTTGAATTGCTGGGCGAAGTCGACACAACTGGTATCGCACCTACTACAACTATGGCTGACCGCAAGACCGTACTCCGCCCTGATGTAGCCGAAGAAGGATCTGACCGTGATCGCTTGTTTAAAAACGTACCTGAAAAAGAAAACTACTATATCAAGGTACCAGCTATCCTAGACGATGGAGGAGATGCCTAATGACTTTTAATCATAAAACCATTGAAGAGTTACACAATCTCCTTGTCTCTAAGGAGATTTCAGCAACTGAATTGACCCAAGCAACACTTGAAGATATCAAGTCTCGTGAGGAAGCCCTCAATTCATTTGTCACTATCGCTGAAGAACAAGCCCTTGCGCAAGCTAAGGCTATTGATGAAGCTGGAATTGACGCGGATAATGTCCTTTCAGGAATTCCGCTTGCTGTCAAAGATAATATCTCTACCGACAGTATCCTCACAACTGCAGCCTCAAAAATGCTCTACAACTACGAGCCTATCTTTGATGCGACAGCCGTTGCCAATGCCAAAGCTAAGGGTATGATTGTTGTTGGGAAAACTAACATGGACGAATTTGCCATGGGTGGATCAGGTGAGACTTCCCACTACGGTGCGACTAAAAATGCTTGGGACCACAGCAAGGTTCCTGGTGGTTCATCAAGTGGTTCTGCCGCAGCCGTAGCCTCAGGACAAGTCCGCTTGTCACTTGGTTCTGATACCGGTGGTTCCATCCGCCAACCTGCTGCCTTCAACGGGATTGTTGGTCTCAAACCAACCTACGGAACGGTTTCACGTTTTGGTCTTATTGCCTTCGGTAGCTCATTAGACCAGATTGGACCTTTTGCACCAACTGTTAAAGAAAACGCTCTATTACTAAACGCTATTGCCAGCGAAGATGCCAAAGACTCGACTTCTGCTCCTGTCCGCATTTCTGACTTTACTTCAAAAATCGGTCAAGACATCAAGGGTATGAAAATTGCTTTGCCTAAGGAATACCTTGGTGAAGGGATTGACCCAGAAGTTAAAGAAACAATCATCAACACAGCCAAACACTTTGAGAAACTTGGCGCTATCGTCGAAGAAGTCAGCCTTCCTCACTCTAAATACGGTGTTGCCGTTTACTACATCATCGCTTCATCAGAAGCCTCATCAAACTTGCAACGCTTTGACGGTATCCGTTATGGCTACCGCGCAGAAGATGCAAGCAACCTTGATGAAATCTATGTAAACAGCCGTAGCCAAGGTTTCGGTGAAGAAGTGAAACGCCGTATCATGCTAGGTACTTTCAGTCTTTCGTCAGGTTACTACGACGCCTACTACAAGAAGGCTGGTCAAGTCCGTACCCTCATCATTCAAGATTTCGAAAAAGTCTTTGCGGATTACGACTTGATTTTGGGACCAACTGCTCCAAGTGTTGCTTATGACTTGGACTCACTCAACCATGACCCAGTTGCCATGTACTTGGCTGACCTTTTGACCATCCCTGTCAACTTGGCAGGTCTCCCAGGAATTTCTATTCCTGCTGGATTTGCTCAAGGTCTCCCTGTTGGTCTCCAACTGATCGGTCCTAAATACTCAGAAGAAACCATTTACCAAGTTGCTGCTGCTTTTGAAGCGACAACCGACTACCACAAACAACAACCCGTGATTTTTGGAGGTGATAACTAATGAACTTTGAAACAGTCATTGGACTTGAAGTCCACGTAGAGCTCAACACCAATTCAAAAATCTTCTCACCAACTTCTGCCCACTTCGGAAATGACCAAAACGCCAATACCAACGTGATTGACTGGTCTTTCCCAGGAGTACTGCCAGTTCTCAATAAAGGTGTTGTCGATGCTGGTATCAAGGCTGCTCTTGCCCTCAACATGGACATCCACAAAAAGATGCACTTTGACCGCAAGAACTACTTCTATCCTGATAATCCAAAAGCCTATCAAATTTCTCAGTTTGATGAGCCAATCGGTTATAACGGCTGGATTGAAGTCGAGCTCGAAGACGGTACGACCAAGAAAATCGGTATCGAACGTGCTCACCTAGAAGAAGATGCTGGTAAAAACACCCACGGTACAGATGGCTACTCCTATGTAGACCTCAACCGCCAAGGGGTGCCATTGATTGAGATTGTATCTGAAGCTGACATGCGTTCTCCTGAGGAAGCCTACGCTTATCTGACAGCCCTCAAGGAAGTCATTCAGTACGCTGGCATTTCAGACGTTAAGATGGAAGAAGGTTCTATGCGTGTGGATGCCAACATCTCCCTTCGTCCTTATGGTCAAGAGAAATTCGGTACCAAGACTGAGTTGAAAAACCTCAACTCCTTCTCCAATGTCCGTAAAGGGCTTGAATACGAAGTCCAACGTCAGGCTGAAATCCTTCGCTCAGGTGGTCAAATTCGCCAAGAAACTCGCCGTTACGATGAAGCTAACAAGGCAACCATCCTCATGCGTGTCAAGGAAGGGGCTGCAGACTACCGCTACTTCCCAGAACCAGACCTACCACTCTTTGAAATCTCAGACGAGTGGATTGAGGAAATGCGCACAGAGTTACCAGAGTTTCCAAAAGAACGCCGTGCGCGCTACGTATCTGATCTTGGCTTGTCAGACTACGATGCTAGCCAGTTGACTGCAAACAAAGTCACTTCTGACTTCTTTGAAAAAGCTGTTGCCCTCGGTGGCGATGCCAAACAAGTCTCTAACTGGCTCCAAGGGGAAGTTGCTCAATTCTTGAACGCTGAAGGCAAGACACTGGAACAAATCGAATTGACACCAGAAAACTTGGTAGAAATGATTGCCATCATCGAAGACGGCACGATCTCTTCTAAGATTGCCAAGAAAGTCTTTGTCCACCTAGCTAAAAATGGCGGTGGCGCGCGTGAATACGTGGAAAAAGCAGGTATGGTCCAAATCTCTGATCCAGATGTTCTGATTCCAATCATCCACCAAGTCTTTGCGGATAACGAAGCTGCCGTTGCCGACTTTAAGTCAGGCAAACGAAACGCAGACAAGGCCTTCACAGGATTCCTTATGAAGGCAACCAAAGGCCAAGCCAACCCACAAGTTGCTCTTAAACTACTTGCCCAGGAATTGGCGAAGTTGAAAGAAAGTGAGTAATTTACTCTTTAAACACTTTTTTCTACTTTTTAAACGAGAATGAGACAAGGGGAATGAATGAACAAATTTTTACGATTGCTATTTGTCTTAGTCATCATCGCTATGTTAGGCGCTTCTATACTACAAATTTTCTTTCCATCATACATGGGAAGCCACTCCGGGTACGGAATATCTGCTGGTTGGCAACGAGAAATTGGAATATGGAATTTAGCTGTATTGATTATTATTCTCGCTGTCAATATTAAATACGATTGGTTCTACCTACGAATCGCACTTCTTGCTCTCATTATTGGCGGAATTGGAATAGGAACAAATCACTTACTCAATTATATGGAGTATCACTCTCCTGTAAATGCTATCGGTGCTTTTGAAAATTACTTGCTAGCAATAGGATGGATTGTGGGATGGCTCATCGAACGCCATTCCATAAAGAAGCTAAATGCTAGTAAATAACGCCTAGTATATATTAGATTATTTTAAAGGTTATTAAATAGTTTAATAATCATTCGAATTCAGAATTCTACCTTTTCAATCATATAGTTAGGAGACACATGAAAAAGTTTTATGCTCTTTTAATGACCTGTTTATTACTTGTTTTTCTATCCGTGCCTCAAATCGTTGATGCGGGTGTCGGACATTCCAGAAGTGGAGGGAGCAGCCGCAGTAGCTCCAGAAGTAGCAGCCGCTCAAGTGGAGGTGGAAGTCGTTCTGGTGGCTCATCCTACCACTACTACCGCTCTGGATATGGATCATCCTCTGACAGTTCTGCTAGCTCTCCCTATTTAGGATTTATGTTCATATTAGTCGGAGGAATCATACTAGTTGTTATCGTCAAAGCCTTGCAGAATAAGTCTGGAGATTCGAATTCAACCTACACTAGTAATGATTCTCAAACGCTCCATCGTCGAGTTGAACACAACACACTGGCCATTAGTCGTGTGAAATATGGGGATCCAAACTTTGACGCGGAAGCCTTCACATCTTGGGTTAAGGAAGTCTACCTTAAATTGCAGGTTGCCTGGACTGAAAAAAATTGGAACTCTGTCCGAGCTTTAGAAAGTACCAGTCTCTATTCCCAACACAGTACCCAACTCGAAGACCATATTCGTGCTAAAACAACTAATGTTTTAGAGAAAGTTTGTATCGAAAATGTTCGCATCAAGGAATTCATTGAAAATCCTGACGGAAACGATACCTTAGTGGTGATCCTGTCATCTACCTTGCGGGACTATGTCATTGACGATGAGACTCGCCGTGTCCTTGAAGGAGACCCTAAAAAAGATCTCTTCACCGTGTATCAATTGAACTTTATCCGTCAACACGGTAGCCAAACGCAAGCAGTCACTCCAGACGAAGTTGTGAGCGACCACTGTCCAAACTGTGGCGCCCCATTGAAAATCTCTGCAGTTAGTGAGTGCGACTACTGTGGTGCCAATCTCTCTCGCAGTCCAAACCAATGGGTACTCGATACCTATGATGTTGTGGATGAAGACGAGCTTTATAATTAGGAGGAATTATGGGATTTATACGTGCAGCCTTATCAGCAGGCTTAAATAGTTTTAATGATAGTAAATTCAAGGAAGCCATTGTCCTTCCAGATAATGTCTCTGGCGACGCCTTGGCCGTCAAAGGTCAATTACTCACAAAAGACCCAGATGGACGTTCTCGTCACAGCAATCAAAATACTGGACTTTTGTCAGATGGCAGTGTGGTTATCGTTCCTCAAGGTTATACCGCTGTTTTGGTAAACAACGGTACCTTCCTTGGTGAAGTCCTCGAAGCAGGTAGCCACGAATGGCAAGCTGGTGATAACGCCTGGCTCCTTGAAAAAGGTGGTTTAAAAGGCACTTGGGAAAACTTTAAAAACCGTTTCTCTTTTGGTGGACAAGTCATCACCCAACAAGAAATTATCTTTATCCGCATGCAACCTATTGCAGGTAATAAGTTCGGCACACAAAATGCGGTCGAATATTTCAGCGAACGTTACCAACAACTGCTCAACATCCGTTTTTATGGCTTGTTTGATGTAAAAATAGCAGATCCAGTCCTCTTCTACGTGAGTTCTGTTAGCCGTCAAATTACTGACGGACAGCCATTTACTCTCCAAGATGTAGCTCAAGGAACGCTCCGTCAAAATATCGCACCAAAAATCGCGATTGCCATTGCCAAATATACCAACGAAAACAAGGTTGATATCTATAGCCTCAATGCCAATCAAGACACCTTTAACGAACTCGCTAAACAAGAGGTCAACAAGGTTTGGACAGGCCTCTACGGGATTGAAGCCACCAATATCTTGCTTGAAGACCTCAGCTACGACCAAGAAAGTCTTGATATCGTTCGCAAGCTTGATAGTGAGCTCGTGGCAATGAAGTACAACACGATTGAAATCGAAGAACGCCGTGCTCGCAATGAAGCGCTCATTGCTGCAGCTGCCAACGAAGGGAATGGCAATGGGATGAACATGTTTATGGGCATGAATCTTGGCCAAACTCTGGGTGGTCAACTAAGCCAACAAGTCCAAAATCAAGCACCGGCTCAAAACACTGGGCAAACTGCCAGCAAGAATTTTTACATCGAAGTCGATGGAAAATACGTCCTCGTTACCAAAGACGAAGATGGAAATATCGTACCAGTCAACTAATCAAGTTCCTTCTGACATTTGAGTAATGTTGTCTTTTATGGTACAATAAAGAGTAAATTATTTTATTAAAGAGGTAAAAACATGATTGAAGCAAGTAAATTAAAGGCTGGTATGACCTTTGAAACAGCTGACGGAAAATTGATCCGCGTTTTGGAAGCTAGCCACCACAAACCAGGTAAAGGAAACACCATCATGCGTATGAAATTGCGTGATGTCCGTACTGGTTCTACATTTGACACAAGCTACCGTCCAGAGGAAAAATTTGAACAAGCTATCATCGAGACTGTCCCAGCTCAATACTTGTACAAAATGGATGACACAGCTTACTTCATGAATACAGAAACTTACGACCAATACGAAATCCCTGTAGTCAACGTTGAAAACGAATTGCTTTACATCCTTGAAAACTCAGATGTGAAGATCCAATTCTACGGAACTGAAGTGATCGGTGTTACCGTTCCTACTACTGTCGAATTGACAGTTGCAGAAACTCAACCATCTATCAAAGGTGCTACTGTTACAGGTTCTGGTAAACCAGCAACGATGGAAACTGGACTTGTCGTAAACGTTCCAGACTTCATCGAAGCAGGACAAAAACTCGTTATCAACACTGCAGAAGGAACTTACGTTTCTCGTGCCTAATCTCTAGAAAGAGGTCATTCTATGGGAATTGAAGAACAACTTGGCGAAATCGTTATCGCCCCACGTGTACTTGAAAAAATCATTGCTATTGCTACTGCAAAAGTAGAGGGTGTTCACTCTTTTTCAAACAAATCAGTGTCTGACACCCTTTCAAAACTTTCACTCGGCCGTGGCGTTTATCTAAAAAACGTGGACGAAGAGCTCACAGCAGATATCTACCTCTACCTTGAGTACGGAGTAAAAGTTCCTAAGGTAGCTGTTGCTATCCAGAAAGCTGTTAAAGATGCAGTCAGCAATATGGCTGATGTAGAACTCGCTGCCATCAATATTCACGTTGCAGGTATCGTTCCAGATAAAACACCAAAACCAGAATTGAAAGATCTATTTGACGAGGACTTCCTCAATGACTAGTCCACTATTAGAATCTAGACGCCAACTCCGTAAATGCGCTTTTCAAGCTCTCATGAGCCTTGAATTCGGTACGGATGTCGAAACTGCTTGTCGTTTCGCCTATACTCATGATCGTGAAGATACGGATGTGCAACTTCCAGCCTTTTTGACAGAGCTAGTTTCTGGTGTTCAGGCTAAAAAGGAAGAACTAGACAAGCAAATCACACAGCATTTAAAAGCAGGTTGGACTATCGAGCGTTTAACGCTCGTGGAAAGAAACCTCCTTCGCTTGGGAGTCTTTGAAATCACTTCATTTGACACTCCACAGTTGGTTGCTGTTAATGAAGCTATCGAGCTTGCAAAGGACTTCTCAGATCAAAAATCTGCCCGTTTTATCAACGGACTGCTCAGCCAGTTTGTAACAGAAGAACAGTAAATAGAAAAAAGTGTTTGACAAATATCAAACACTTTTTCTTTGCCTCCACTATCTAAAAAAGTGGTAATAGACATAATTATAAACAAAAATCCAGATGGGTTTTGCATAAATAAGGAAGTTGAAAAAACTATGGCACAGGATGGTAATTTTTAAGTTCTTTGTCCACCGGTAGACAAGGGCATAGAAGAGACCGCCTAAACTATAAATAATCAAACTGATAGGATCTCGGTGAGTTAGGATCAAATGACTAAGTCCAAAGATAAGAGCAGATAGGATAACATCCAGATAGTACTCGGACTGGGGGAAAAAGGTATTCATAAAATACCCTCTATGAATCAGTTCCTCTAATATAGGTGCGACGACTACTGTTAAACTAAAACTGAGAACAGTTGATAGAAAAGTTGGTTGCCCATTGGAGTATAGAATCGAAAGAAGGTCTTGAAAAATATACTTGTTATCAATTAGGTGATGAAACTGTAACTGAAAAGCATCCACCAATTGACGATCAAAATAAGTAGCCACTAGACCAACTACAAGGTAAAAGAATCTTGACTTCTTTGAACCCTTTTTTTCAAAAATATAGAGCATCTCTTTCTTTTTTAGCCAGTAGATAAATAATAGCAAAAGAGCTATTACTTCAACTGTTAAAAAGATAGAATAGCCATCTATCCCCCATCCTAAAAACTTAGTTAGATGCATAATCCCTAACTCTGGTAGGTAAATCGATAGAAATACCAGTGATGTATAGACTCCCAAATGCCCTAGTTTTTTCATACTTACCCCTTTAAATTATTAGACTATTAAGGTATAATTCCGTTACCATAACCAGTCATTCTATTACGTATTGTACTCCATTCTGTCGCCAAACTATATGCATATGGCGAAGCCCAATGTCTATCATAAACTAACCAAATCATGCCACCACCTGAAACTTGCTCTAAGTCCTCAGATGAAAGAACTGTAAATGTTTCTGTACCTGTCCTATCAAGTAGCTCCTTAAAATAAATTTTTGTCAGCTTACATCTACAGTATATATCTTTTTTATCTATTTTATAGTCCATCTCCTCAACTGTCAATTTTTCATCCTAAATGGTAGCTCTACTCATTGAGAAATAAGAAATTGATAAAAGAGATTTCTCCATCTTCCCATTAAATTAGAAAAAGTGTTTGACAATTATCAAACACTTTTTTCTTTACTTCCTACTATCTAAAAATCAAATAATAAATATAAAATAAGAGCGACGGAGCATAGGGAATCGCATTATAGAAACTATGACAAACAATAGTAAATCGAAGACTACCCGTAACTCGATAAGCAACTGCAAATAGAAGACCGAGAATACTATAAATTATGAGACTGATGGGGTCACGATGGGATAGAACCAAGTGACTGAGCCCAAAGATGAAAGAAGACAAGATCACATCTAAATAAAACTCCGACTTCGGAAAGAAGGTATTCATAAAATAACCCCTATAGATTGTCTCCTCAACAACAGGTACAATCGAAATGTTAAAGATTAAAAATATAAGACTTGATAGAGTCGTTTCTCTTCCGTTTAAGTATAGTTCTGAAAGAAGGTCTTGGAAAATAAAGCTATGGTCAATCAATCGAATATTCTGCATTCTAAATCCATTTAAAAAAGAATAGATAAGGAAACAAGCTACCAAGAAAGCGAGATAAGACCAGCGCCAACCCTTTTTGTCGAAGATAAAGAGCATCTTCTTCTTTTTCAACCACAAAACGAATAAAAAGAAAATAAGCAACACTTCTCCAACTAGGAAGATTATATAGCTGTCCATTCCTAAACCAAAGGTTCTAGCTAGAGTTATAGCCCCTAATGGCGTTAAATAAATGTACAGGAACATTAAAATCATACAGATTCCTAAATGTATTATCTTTTTCATTCTTGCTCTCCTAATGGGAAACTCTCTATTATGGTTATATAGAGGATAGACCATTGATTGTTTTTCTTATTTATCTAGAGTATTCATGTTTATCCATGCTCTATTATCAAAATAGCTAGAACAAAATGTTCTAGCTTTTAAAATTTCTTAGTATTTTCTAAAGCGTTGGTAACGTTCTTCGATAAGTTGGTCGAGTTGTAGTTCTTGCAACCTATCTAGTTCTACACGCAATTCATTTTTAACGCAACCTAGCAGTTCTTTACTTGACAGCCCTGCTTCTGAGATTACCTTGTCTACGATTCCCATTTCTAGGAGTTCATGTGAAGTGATTTTCATCAATTCCGCTGCTTCCATAGCACGACTTCCATCCTTCCAAAGGATAGAGGCAAATCCTTCCGGGCTAAGTACTGCGTAGATTGAGTTTTCTAACATCCAGACACGGTTAGCTACGGCTAGAGCTAGGGCCCCACCAGATCCACCTTCACCGATAATAATCGCAATGATTGGAACCTTGAGGTCACTCATTTCCATCAGGTTTCGGGCAATTGCTTCACCTTGTCCACGTTCCTCGGCACCAACACCTGGGTAAGCACCCGCCGTATTGATAAAAGTCACAACTGGACGGCCAAACTTTTCTGCCTGTTTCATCAGGCGCAAGGCCTTACGATAGCCTTCTGGATGTGGTTGCCCAAAATTTCGTTTGAGGTTATCATGAAGACTTTTTCCCTTTTGGATACCAAGGACAGTTACTGCTTGGTCACCTAACCAACCAATTCCACCGATGACCGCACCATCATCACGGAAAGAGCGATCTCCATGCAATTCGATAAACTCGTCAAAAATTCCATTGGCAAAATCAAGTGCGGTCAAACGACTCTGCTCGCGTGCCTCTCTGACTATTTTTGCAATATTCATCCGCGACTTCCTCCATGCAATCTTACTAATTTAGCAATTGTTTCAGGCAATTCTCTCCGTTTAACAATTGCATCAACAAATCCATGTTCAAGTAGAAATTCTGCCTTTTGGAAGTCATCCGGCAAGGTCTCACGAACTGTATTTTCGATAACACGACGTCCAGCAAACCCAACCAAACTCTGTGGCTCCGCTAGGATAATATCACCTTCCATAGCAAAAGAAGCAGTCACCCCACCTGTTGTCGGATCGGTTAAGATAGTTAGGTAAAAAAGTCCTGCCTTGGAATGACGTTGAACTGCCGCAGAAATTTTAGCCATCTGCATCAAACTCATGATTCCTTCTTGCATACGGGCTCCACCAGAAGCTGTGAAGAGAACGACTGACAAGTTTTCTACCGTTGCATACTCAAACAAGCGCGTGATTTTTTCACCCACAACGGTTCCCATAGAAGCCATGATAAAATTTGAATCCATGATCCCAAGGGCAACTTTTTGTCCCTTGATACTAGCTGTACCAGTCAGTACTGCTTCATCCAAACCTGTCTTTTCACGCATAGTAGCCAATTTTTTCTGGTAGCCAGGAAAGTTTAATGGATCTTGAGTTTCAATACCCGTAAACATCTCCACAAAGCTGTCAGAATCAATCGTCAAATCCAAGCGTTCCTGAGCTGAAATACGGAAAGTATAGCTACAATGGGGACAAATTCGTTCGCTCCCAAGGTCCTTTTGATAAATGGTGTGTTTACAACCAGGACACTGGGAGAAGAGTTCATCCGGAACCTCAGGCTTGGCTTGTGGTTTCTGCCTTACGGAACGGTTAGGATTGATCCGAATATACTTATCCTTTTTACTAAATAGAGCCATAACTCCCCCTTTTAGTTCTCATACTGTTTGAAAGTCTATTCTTTTTCTTGGTATTTTGGCAAGAAAGTTTCCATCAAGAAGGAAGTATCGTAGTCACCAGCGATAACTCGGCGGTCTGAAATCAGATCCAACTGGAAGTCTGCATTGGTTTGCACTCCTTCAATATCAAGTTCATAAAGTGCCCGTTGCATCTTCATAAGAGCATCAAAACGATTCTCCCCATGAACAATGATTTTAGCAATCATACTATCATAGTAAGGGGGAATGGTATAACCTGGATAAACTGCTGAGTCCACGCGCAAGCCAACTCCACCACTTGGTAGATAGAGATTGGTAATTTTCCCTGGGCTTGGAGCAAAGTTAAATGCTGGATTTTCTGCATTGATCCGGCACTCGATAGCATGACCTCGTAGGACGATATCTTCTTGTTTGAAAGGTAAAGGTTGCCCGGCAGCAATGCGAATCTGTTCCTTCACGATATCAACACCTGAAACAAACTCTGTGACTGGGTGTTCCACTTGCACACGAGTATTCATTTCCATGAAGTAGAAATTGCCACTCGCTTCATCGAGAAGAAATTCAATCGTTCCTGCATTTTCATAGCCTACAGACTCTGCTGCACGAACGGCTGCAGCACCAATTTCATGACGAAGGGTTTTGCCAATCGCAATGGATGGGCTTTCTTCTAAGACCTTTTGGTTATTCCGTTGGAGTGAACAGTCCCGTTCACCAAGATGGACAACATGACCCTCTTGGTCCGCAAGAATCTGAACTTCGATATGGCGAGCTGGATAAATCACACGCTCAAGATACATAGCGCCATTTCCAAAATTGGCCTTGGCTTCACTGGATGCTGTCTCAAAGGCTGCGACCAAGTCTTCTGCCTTTTCAACCTTACGAATCCCTTTTCCACCACCACCTGCCGATGCCTTAAGCATGACAGGATAGCCAATTTTTTCTGCAACTGCAAGGGCCTCTTCAGCCGTGTGAACTTCACCATCAGATCCTGGGATAACTGGAACCCCAGCCTTTATCATTTGCTCACGCGCATTGATCTTATCTCCCATGGTATCCATTACTGCCCCAGAAGGACCGATGAACTTAATCCCCACTTCATCACACATCGTAGCAAACTTGGAATTTTCGCTAAGAAAACCAAAACCTGGGTGGATGGCTTCTGTTTCTGTCAATACTGCAGCAGACAAAATAGCGTTGATATTGAGATAAGATTCTGTCGCCTTACCAGGTCCGATACAGATAGCTTCATCCGCTAGGAGTGTGTGAAGAGCTTCCTTATCAGCAGTTGAATAAACTGCTACGGTTGCAATGCCCAATTCACGCGCAGCTCGAATAATGCGAACCGCAATCTCACCACGGTTGGCAATCAAAATTTTACGAAACATGGAGAACCTCCTTAGTTTCCAATTGCAAAGGTAAGAGTACCACTCGCTGCAAGCTTACCATCTACTTCAGCCTTTGCTTCAACCACAGCAATCGTACCACGACGTTTGACAAAAGTAGCCGTCATGACTAATTGGTCACCTGGTACAACTTGCTTCTTGAACTTAACCTTGTCCATGCCAGCGTAGAAGACCAGTTTCCCTTTATTTTCAGGTTTGGACAATTCCAAGACACCAGCAGTCTGAGCCAAGGCTTCCATGATAAGAACACCTGGCATAACTGGGTATTGAGGAAAATGACCATTGAAGAAAGGTTCGTTGATGGTCACATTTTTAATGGCAACAATGGTATCCTCGCTCACTTCCAAGACACGATCCACTAGGAGCATGGGGTAGCGATGGGGTAGAGCTTCTTTGATTCCTTGAATATCGATCATTTAATGCGTACCAATCCTTTACCGAATTCAACCATTTCTTCATTTGAAACGAGAATTTCTGTCACCACACCATCCTTAGGCGCTGGGATTTCATTCATGACTTTCATGGCTTCGATGATCACCAAAGTCTGACCTTTTTTAACACTGTCTCCGACTGTGACGAAGGCAGGTTTATCTGGTCCAGCGGCCAAGTAAGCTACCCCTACAAGAGGACTCTCAACGATATCACCCTCTGGAGCAACCGTCGTTTCAGCTGGTGCTGGAGCTTCTTCCACTGCACTCTCTACTGGAGTTGAAGGGGCCGAAACTGCTGGACTAGCAACCACTGCAGCTGGCGCTGGAACAACTTGAGCTGGTACTTCAGAAGCCATTCTTGCTTCATTCTTACTGAACTGCAATTCGTCCGTTCCGTTTTTATAAGAAAATTCTCTCAAACTTGATTGGTCAAATTGAGCCATCAAGTCTTTGATCTCATTTAAATTCATAATTATTTATTCTCCCAACGTTTGAAAGCAAGAACCGCATTGTGTCCACCAAAACCAAAAGTGTTTGAAATAGCATAAGGGATTTCCTGTTCCAAGCCTTGTCCATAAACGACATTCGCTTCGATATAGTCTGATAACTCGCTTGTTCCAGCTGTCATTGGTACATAGTTATGACGCATGGCTTCAATTGTAGCGATGGCTTCTACTGCCCCTGCAGCACCAAGTAAGTGTCCTGTAAAGGACTTTGTTGAAGATACAGGTACTTCTTTACCAAGGACAGCTACGATCGCACCACTTTCTCCTTTTTCATTAGCAGGAGTTGAAGTTCCGTGGGCATTGACGTAAGCCACTTGCTCTGGAGAAATTTCTGCTTCTTCCAAAGCCAACTTCATAGCCTTAATCGCACCTTGACCTTCTGGATGAGGTGAAGTCATATGGTAAGCATCACAGGTATTACCATAGCCAACTACTTCAGCCAGGATAGTTGCACCACGTTTTTCAGCATGTTCAAGGCTTTCAAGAACCAACATCCCTGAACCTTCTCCCATCACAAAACCATTACGGTCTTTGTCAAATGGGATAGAAGCACGAGTTGGATCCTCTGTAGTTGATAGGGCGGTCAAAGCTTGGAAACCAGCGATAGCAAAAGGAGTGATAGATGATTCTGATCCACCAACTAACATGACATCTTGGAAACCAAACTTGATAGAACGGAAGGCATCCCCAATGGCATCGTTTGATGAGGCACAGGCTGTATTGATTGATTTACAGATACCGTTTGCTCCGAAACGCATAGCAACATTTCCTGAAGCCATATTTGGCAAGGCTTTTGGAAGTGTCATTGGTTTAACACGTTTTGGACCTTTTTCATGAAGACGGATAACCTGATCTTCGATTTCTTTAATTCCCCCAATACCAGAAGCCACGATGACACCAAAGCGATCTTTATCGATTGCTTCTACATCAAGATTTGCGTTTGTCACCGCTTCTTGAGCCGCATACAAGGCATACAAAGAATAGTTGTCAAAACGGTTGGTATCTTTTTTGACAAAGTATTTATCAAATGGGAAATCTTGAACTTCTGCCGCATTGTGCACAGCAAATTCGCTGTGGTCAAACTTAGTGATTTCTCCAATTCCAATCTTCCCAGTTTGCAAACTGTTCCAAAATTCTTCTGGAGTATTTCCGATAGGAGAGGTCAATCCGTAACCTGTTACTACAACTCGATTTAGTTTCATCTGTCTTACCTATATCTTTCCTTATTTTTTACATGCTAAGTCCGCCATCAACAGCGAGAACTTGTCCAGTCAAATAATCCTGTCCAGCCAGGAACACTGTAGCATCTGCGATATGTTCTGCTTGACCGAAATGTTTCATTGGGATTTGGGCCAATGTCGCTTCCTTGACCTTATCAGACAAAACAGCAGTCATATCTGACTCGATCATTCCTGGTGCAAGAGCATTTACGCGCACATTACGATTGGCAACTTCACGTGCTACTGACTTGGTAAACCCAATCAAACCCGCTTTAGAAGCCGCATAGTTGGCTTGTCCGATATTTCCCATCAAACCGACCACACTCGACATATTGATAATCGCACCTTCACGTGCCTTGATCATCTGTTTCAAGACTGCTTGCGTCATGTTGAAAGCACCTGTCAAGTTGATCTTAATCACTTTTTCAAAGTCTTCCTCGGTCATCTTGAGCATGAGAGTATCCTGAGTAATCCCAGCATTGTTGACCAAGACATCGACAGAACCGAGTTCTGTAATCGCTTGATCTACCATACGCTTGGCATCTGCAAAGTCTGAAACATCACCTGAAATCGGTACTACTTTGACGCCGTAGTTTGAAAACTCAGCCAGCAATTCTTCTGAGATTGCTCCTCGACTATTCAAAACTACATTAGCGCCTAGTTGGGCAAATTTGTGAGCAATGGCAAGTCCGATACCACGACTTGAACCTGTTACAAAGACATTTTTGTTTGTAAGTTGCATTCTATTTCTCCTATTTCCTGTTGTATTTTGTGGGAGAAGGGATCATTAGTTTCCTAACAAAGCATCCAAGCTTGCTTGGTCTTCAACGTTAGCTAGCTGAGCTGTTTTATCGATTTTTTTGACAAAGCCTGATAGGACCTTACCCGGACCAATTTCAATAAAGTTGGTTACCCCAGCATCCTGCATCACAGCAATACTTTCATAAAAACGAACAGGTTCTTTTACCTGACGCGTCAAAAGCTCTTGGATTCGACCTTTTTCCATGACAGCAGCTTCCGTATTGCCGACTAGTGGGCAAGTAAAGTCAGAGAAACTCACTCCTTCAAGAGCTCCAGCTAGTTGCTGACTGGCTGGCTCAAGAAGAGCTGTATGGAAAGGACCAGATACATTTAAAGGAATCAGTCGTTTTGCTCCTGCTTCCTGCAAGAGTTCAACTGCGTGGTCAACCGCAGCCACCTCACCACCGATAACGATTTGGCTTGGGGTGTTGTAGTTAGCTGGAGTCACTACTCCAACTTTAGAGGCTGTTTCACAAGCTTCCTCAATCACTTCAACTGGAGTATTAAGAACGGCTACCATCTTTCCAGATCCTGCAGGTGCAGCCTCTTCCATATAAGCACCACGCTTAGCAACCAAGGCAACTGCCTCTTCGAAGTCCAAGGCACCACTTGCTACAAGAGCAGAATATTCCCCAAGAGACAATCCTGCTACCATATCCGGCTGATAACCCTTTTCTTTCAATAGTCGGTAAATAGCAACCGAAGTCGCTAAAATAGCTGGCTGCGTATAACGAGTCTGGTTTAGCTTGGTTTCTTCCTTATCAATCAAGTCACGTAGGTCATAACCCAAAATCTGACTGGCTTGGTCAATTGTTTCCTTGACGATAGGGTAGCGATCATAGAGATCTCGCCCCATTCCTAGATACTGAGCACCTTGACCTGCAAATAGAAAGGCTGTTTTAGTCATTTCTTACAACTCCTGCCCAACGAGAGGCTTCTTCTTGAATTTTTTTGGCTGCACCATAGTATAGATCTTTTAAGATTTCTTCGACAGTTTCCTCTTTAGAAACCAAACCAGCAATCTGACCTGCCATGACGGATCCACCTTCTACATCTCCATGAACAACGGCTTTAGCAAGAGCACCAGCTCCCATTTGTTCAAAGATTTCTAAATCTGGATCTTCTTGTTTAAAGGCATCCTTTTCAGCCTGTTCAAAGTCACGAGTCAACTGATTTTTAATGGCGCGAACAGCATGTCCAAAATGTTGAGCTGAAATAGTCGTATCGATATCACGCGCTTTTAAGATTTTTTCCTTGTATTTTGGATGAGCGTTAGATTCCTTAGCTACTACGAAACGCGTACCAACTTGAACAGCCTCTGCACCAAGCATAAAGCCTGCAGCGACACCTTCACCGTCGGCAATTCCTCCAGCTGCGATAACCGGAATTGAAACGGCTGCAGCAACTTGGCGAACCAAGGTCATGGTTGTTAATTTACCAATATGTCCACCGGCTTCCATTCCCTCTGCAATAACTGCATCTGCACCAATTTTTTCCATGCGTTTTGCCAAAGCAACACTTGGAACAACAGGAATAACTGTAATTCCTGCATCATGGAAACGAGTCATGTATTTACTTGGATTTCCTGCACCAGTTGTAACCACCTTGACCCCCTCTTCAATCACGAGATCAACGATGTCTTCTACAAAAGGTGACAAGAGCATGATGTTAACACCAAAAGGTTTGTCCGTAAGTGATTTGATTTTATCGATATTAGCCTTTACGACCTCTTTAGGTGCATTCCCACCACCAATGATCCCTAGACCACCAGCTTTTGATACTGCACCAGCCAAGTCACCATCTGCAACCCAGGCCATTCCTCCTTGAAAAATAGGATAATCAATGTTCAATAATTCTGTAATACGTGTTTTCATAGTGCCTCCATCATTCCTTGCTTACGTAATAGTTCGATGAGTTTATCATTTGAGTTTCAAACTATTACCTAAACAAGAGGGAGTGGGTTTCCCCAACTCCTTCTAGTAATATGTTAATTATTTTGTTTGCTCTTCAACGTAGGCAACCAAGTCACCAACTGTTTTCAAATTATCTTCTGCTTCGATTTGGATATCGAAAGCATCTTCGATTTCAGAGATTACTTGGAACAAGTCCAATGAATCTGCATCCAAATCATCAAAAGTTGATTCAAGTGTTACTTCTGATGCGTCTTTCCCAAGTTCTTCAACGATAATTTCTTGTACTTTTTCAAATACTGCCATGATAGGACTCCTTTAAAATATAAAAAATTTATAACTATGTGTTAACCACATGATTACCTAGATTGTAAGAATGAGTGTGCCCCATGTCAAACCTCCACCGAAGCCTGATAGGAGAATCGTCTGGCTACCATCTAAACGAATCATGCCATTCTCCACACACTCTGAGAGCAAAATCGGGATACTTGCTGCACTGGTATTTCCATACTCCATCATATTGGCAGGAAGTTTGTCTCGGTCTACACCGATCTTCTTAGCCATCTTATCCAGGATGCGGATATTTGCCTGATGAAGCAAGAGATAATCCAATTCCGATGCTGCGATTGGACCATTTTCAATGGTTTCTTTGATCGATCTAGCAACATCACGATTTGCAAAATCAAAAACTGCTCGTCCATCCATCTTCAAAAAAGCAGGAACTGCTTCTTGATCCGAGAAAGGAGAAGCCAAAGCCGTTTGACCATAGGTCAAGCACTCGCTCCGAGAGCCATCCGTATAGAGACTCTCCACAAGGAAGTGTCGTGTTTCGCTCGCTTCCAAGAGAACCCCACCAGCGCCATCTCCAAAGAGAACAGCTGTTGAACGATCTGACCAATCAACTGCCTTGGATAAGGTTTCAGCCCCGATAACAATCCCTTTTTTGAACTTTCCAGAACTTAAAAACTTTTCTGCAGTTGAGAGAGCGAATACAAAGCCACTGCAAGCTGCTGTCAGATCAAAGGCGAAAGCTCTGTGCGCTCCGATATTTGCCTGAACTCGAGCTGCTGTGGAAGGCATCATCGAGTCTGGGGTAATCGTCGCTAAAATGATAAAATCAATCTGATCCGCTGTTAAGCTCCCTTTAGCCAACAAGCTCTTAGCTACTTCTGTTGCCAAGTCACTTGTAGACTCTGTTTTTGAAATATGTCTCTGTTTAATTCCTGTTCGACTTGAAATCCACTCATCGCTTGTGTCCATGATTTGGGCTAAGTCATGATTAGTGACCACTTGCTCTGGAACATAATGAGCAACCTGGCTTATTTTTGCAAAAGCCATTATTTCAAATCCTCCAAAAATTGATAAAGGTTCGTTAAGCCTCTGCCCATGACTTCTTTTTCCTCAGGGCTCATGCCATCGATGATTTTTTCGACCATAGCCTTGTGGAATCGTTTATGAAGACGGTGAACCAAACGACCTTGCTTTGTCAAATGCAGATAGACCACTCGACGGTCTTGGTCAGAACGAATACGCTCAATATAACCTTTTCTCTCCAGGTTATTCAAACTCGTCGTCACTGTCCCAAGAGTTACCATCAGTTCTTTTGAAACCTTACTTGGCGTTGCCTCCGGGAACTTCCCAATCACATCAATCGTGTGCATTTCTTTGATGGAGATGTCTTTGAATCGACTACCTCGTAAGCTAACCTCCTCGATCACAAGGACATTATTAAAAATAGATGTTAGATAATCATTTACTTGTTGGTAGTCCAAATCGTTTCCCTCCCCCTCAAAAAGCTTTTACAATCAAAACATTTGATAAAAGAAGTATAACAAACTTCAAAAAATTATGCAAGTATTTTTTTATTTTCCTGAAAATTTTGGTCTTCTTCTTTCAGAATGCGCTCGAACTCCTTCTTTAAAATCTTCAGTTAAAGATAACGATTCTTGTAATTCCAATTCTAATTCAGCATAATTCTGCCAATCCTTAAATTGACTTTCCCAAACTAGCTTTTTAATCGCTGCGTATGAGTTTGCTGAACCTCTTCTTAATTTTTTCAGAACTTGTTCTCTTGTTTTTTCTAATTTGTCAACTTCACAAACACGGTATACCACGCCCCATTCTAATGCTTTCTCAGCAGTTAAGGCTTCTCCTGTCATGGCAAGTTGTGCAGCTCGTGTTACCCCGATGCTACGACTCAAGAGATGAATCCCACCAGCGTCTGGCGCCAAGCCAACTCCGACAAAGGCTTGAATGAATTTTGCCTTATCAGTCGCCAAACAAAAATCAACTGCTACTGCCATATTTGCTGCGGCACCAGCAACCGCTCCATCTACCTCCATCAAAACAGGTTTTGGAATTTGCTTGATTTTAAAAGAAATTGTATTGACTAATTCTGCAATCTTATTCAAAGAAGGGATATCATCTTCGTCTACTGCTCGTTTCATCTCAACCAAGTCTCCCCCAACTGAAAAGACCTTCCCATTAGCATTAATCAAGATGAATTGAACAGTTTGATCTTGCTCTGCTAGGGTCAAAGCTTCTAAAATCTCCTCACACATTGGGATATGGAAACCATTTGCCACTTCGGGACGATTCAAAGTAATGATAGCCAGATCATCTACGATCTGATATAAGATATGATTCATAGCTTCTCCTTTTCTTTTGTAAGGTAATAAAATTGTTTTATCATCAAAGTATACCTTTTTTTGGATAAAGAGGCAAGAAAAAACTAAAGAAAAGTGTCTCAGCTGATTATTTACCCATCATTTATGAGTGTGAGTAAAATTTGACACTCTTACTTTTAAATCGTTATCACTTTTCAGAATAAGTTAGTGTTTTCTTCTATTATAATAGGAAGTTATTTTCGTCATTGAAAAATGCCCCTCTTTCTGCTATAATCGTATAAAATACTTACTTGAGGAGTCCTTATGAAGGTTGTAAAATTTGGTGGAAGCTCGCTTGCCTCTGCTGGTCAGTTAGAAAAAGTTTTAAACATCGTTAAAAGTGATAAAGAACGCCGTTTTGTAGTTGTTTCTGCACCCGGCAAACGCAATGCTGAAGATACCAAGGTAACTGATGCCTTGATTAAATACTATCGCGACTATGTGGCTGGAAATGACATCAGTGCTAGCCAAAGCTGGATCATTGACCGTTATGCCGCTATGGTTAGTGAACTAGGGTTAAAACCTGCTGTTTTAGAAAAAATCTCTAAAAGTATTCGTGCCTTGGCAACTCTTCCTATAGAGGACAATGAATTTCTCTATGATACCTTCCTAGCGGCTGGAGAAAATAACAATGCCAAATTGATTGCAGCCTACTTTAACCAAAACGGCATTGATGCACGCTATGTTCACCCAAGAGAAGCTGGGATTGTTGTCACAAGTGAACCAGGAAACGCACGTATCATTCCATCTAGTTATGACAAGATTGAAGGCTTGGCTGATAGCAACGAAGTCCTTGTTATCCCTGGTTTCTTTGGTGTGACTAAGGAAAATCAAATCTGTACTTTTTCACGTGGAGGTTCAGATATTACAGGTTCTATCATTGCAGCAGGTGTTAAGGCTGATCTCTATGAAAACTTTACAGACGTAGATGGTATCTTTGCTGCCCATCCTGGTATTATCCACCAACCACACTCCATTCCTGAATTAACCTACCGTGAAATGCGTGAGTTGGCTTATGCTGGATTTTCAGTCCTTCATGACGAAGCCCTTCTTCCTGCCTACCGAGGAAAAATTCCTCTTGTCATCAAGAATACCAACAACCCAGACCATCCAGGAACACGCATTGTTTTAGAACACAGCAGTGATAAATTCCCAGTAGTCGGGATTGCGGGTGACTCAGGATTCGTCAGCATCAACATGTCAAAATACCTCATGAACCGCGAAGTTGGGTTTGGTCGCAAAGTTCTGCAAATCCTTGAGGACCTCAATATCGGTTGGGAACACATGCCTACAGGTATCGACGATCTTTCAATCATCCTCCGCTCCCGTGAATTGACTCCTATCAAAGAAGAAGAAATTCTACGTCAACTCGTTCAAAAGGCTGAAGTGGACCATGCTGAGATCGAACATGACCTTTCCATCATTATGATTGTCGGAGAAAAGATGAAGAGCCATATCGGGGTAACTGCTACTGCAACACGTGCTTTGTCTGAAAATAAAATCAACATCCAGATGATGTCCCAAGGTTCAAGTGAAGTTTCCATCATGTTTGTTGTCAATAAAGAGCAAGAAAAGGCCGCTATTAAAGCTCTCTATCATGCCTTTTTCGGTGAAAGTAAGGAAGATTAATCATGGCCCAATCACTCAATCAAGCCATTGACCTCCAAACCACTGGAACATCTTACCTCTCTATCTCTGGAAAAGTTGGAAAATTTCTAGTTGGGGATCAAGCCTTAGAGTTTTATCCTGATGTCAATGTCGAACAATATATCCAAATCCCCTGGTCCAGCATTCAGCAAATCGGAGCCAACGTAAGTGGACGTAAAATCAGCCGTCACTTTGAAGTCTTTACCGATCAAGGTAAATTCCTCTTTGCCTCAAAAGACTCTGGGGCTATCCTCAAAATCGCTCGGGAAAAATTAGGAAACGACAAGGTCGTGAAACTTCCGACTCTACTCCAGACCATTGGAAAAAAACTTAAAAATCTATTTGCAAAAAAGTAGAAACTTTAGTATAATCATAGCAACGGATAAGTAGGTTATCTCCTTCTTTCAGAAAGTCTGCGGGTGCTGCGAGCAGATAGGAGGGATAGGTGAAATTCT
Organism: Streptococcus oralis subsp. oralis; assembly: GCF_002096435.1. Taxonomy (GTDB): domain Bacteria; phylum Bacillota; class Bacilli; order Lactobacillales; family Streptococcaceae; genus Streptococcus; species Streptococcus oralis_AA. The sequence goes on along the minus strand of NZ_NCUI01000025.1, from coordinate 380,097 downwards.
ACCGTTGTTCACAATTACATATACAATCAAGTGCACACCTGTGAAGTTGGATGGAACCGTGGCCCTGCCACTCCAACGCTTTGTCAGGTGTGCTTTTTTCATAAAGGAGTTCTTATGTTAGATATTAAACGTATTCGCACAGATTTTGAGGCTGTCGCTGAAAAATTAGCTACACGTGGTGTAGATGCTGCTATCTTAAATGAGATGAAAGAAATCGATGCTAAACGTCGTGACATCTTGGTCAAGGTTGAAACTCTAAAAGCAGAACGTAACACAGTTTCTGCTGAGATTGCCCAAGCTAAGCGCAACAAGGAAAATGCCGATGACAAGATTGCTGCGATGCAAACCCTATCTGCTGAAGTCAAAGCCTTGGATGCTGAATTGGCGGACATCGATGCTAAATTGACAGAATTTACCACTACTCTTCCAAACATCCCTGCTGACAGCGTTCCTGTTGGGGCTGACGAAGATGACAATGTGGAAGTTCGCCGTTGGGGTACTCCACGCGAGTTTGACTTCGAGCCAAAAGCTCACTGGGATCTTGGTGAAGACTTGGGTATCCTTGACTGGGAACGCGGTGGTAAGGTAACAGGAGCTCGCTTCCTCTTCTATAAAGGACTCGGTGCTCGTTTGGAACGTGCTATCTACAACTTTATGTTGGATGAGCATGGTAAAGAGGGCTATACCGAAGTTATCACACCATACATTGTTAACCATGACTCTATGTTTGGTACTGGTCAATATCCAAAATTTAAGGAAGATACTTTTGAATTGAAAGACACTAATTATGTCCTCATTCCTACAGCTGAAGTACCTCTTACAAACTACTACCGTGATGAAATTCTTGACGGTAAAGACCTGCCAATCTACTTTACCGCTATGAGTCCATCATTCCGTTCTGAGGCTGGTTCTGCCGGTCGTGATACACGTGGCTTGATTCGTCTGCACCAATTCCACAAGGTTGAAATGGTCAAATTTGCCAAACCAGAAGAATCTTACGAAGAATTGGAAAAGATGACAGCCAATGCTGAAAATATTCTTCAAAAACTCAACCTTCCATACCGTGTCGTTGCCCTCTCTACAGGAGATATGGGCTTCTCAGCTGCTAAGACTTACGACTTGGAAGTGTGGATTCCGGCGCAAAATACTTACCGTGAAATCTCAAGCTGTTCAAATACAGAAGATTTCCAAGCCCGTCGTGCCCAAATCCGTTACCGTGATGAAGCCGATGGCAAGGTGAAACTCCTTCACACCTTGAACGGTTCTGGACTTGCAGTTGGACGTACAGTGGCTGCCATTCTTGAAAACTACCAAAATGCAGATGGTTCTGTGACCATCCCAGAAGCACTTCGTCCATATATGGGTGGAGCTGAAGTTATCAAACCATAAAAATAAGGCCTAGCTATTTCTAGCTAGACCTTTTTTCGTAACCAAATCAGATAAGCACCCAAGACAAAGAATAAAATAGTGAGGCAAATAGCAGTTTCAGCCAATACCAGATAATCCAGAAATGGAAGTTTCAAGATCCCCTGAGCCATCTTGAGCGAAGTAGCTGTGATAATGGTTGGGAAGGTGAGGGCTGAGAAGGCTGGTTGAAATCCTTGTTTTAAAATATTGGGCAGGCGAGTCAAAACAAAGAAAAAGAAGGATTGAGATGCCAAAATCATGACAATCAAGAGCCAAGTCGGTAGGCTTGCTCCTCCAACTCGAACTAGAGAAGCCAAGAGTAGGGAAAAGGGAGCACAGTAGATTCCTTCCTGTCCAAGCAAGGCCACTGGGAGTGGATCTTTCTTTAAATCGCTATAAATAAGCGGATAGAGATAGAAGGTCAAGACAAAACCAAAACTCAAGGTCGCATAGGCAATCTCGATAATGCCTGCCAGAGGATAGGTCAAGGCTGCTACTGCTATCCCCACATAGAGCACCGTCCAGCTTGGAGTCGCATTGACCTTCCGACCTGGACAGGCAAATTTGATGGTAAAAGTAGCAATCAACGCCAAATCCAAGAGAAAGGAAAACCACCAGATCCCTTGTGCTACTATAGGAAGAGCAGGGAATACGCGAAAGACATAGGTCGATAAAATCATCCCAGCCATAGGAAAAGTGGCCATCCCAGACAAAAGAGGGGGCTTGGTCAATTCTTGCTTGGTTTCTTCCCAATTAAAAAGATGAAGAATCAGAAAGAAAATCCACAAAACTAAACCAATCAGACTCAATAAATGCGACAGAACTGGCCAAGTATCTGCAATCAGATTTCCTGCACCTGCTAAACCTAATAAACAGCCAGAGAATACTAAGGGGAGCTTTTTCATCCGAGCCTCCAATAATCATGTTATTATTAGTATAGCATAAAAGCGCTTAAATGAGGACTTAAAAAACGAAGTTAGAAATTCAAACTTCGTTTTTATTCTACTATTTTTTAACTCGTTGCTAAGATATGGCGCAACTGAACAGCGCTTGGAGAGACAATCGGAAGAAAGGCTCCTTCATTCCAACGACGAATAAAACCAGATGTTGATTTGCTAAAGTAGCCTCTACCTCCACCAGCTTGTAACTCTAATAGAAGACTTTGAGCAACCACATCCACAATGTCTATTCTTAACTGAAAGAGTTCACGCGGATTGGTAACGAAATAGGACCGGTCAGACAATCCCTGATAAAGAGCTTGCCGAATAGCATCTAACTGCTCTACCTGGTATTGCCATTCATCTGTTAATACACTTCGTTTCCCCAATTCTTTTTCTACTTCTGATAGGGAGCGTTCAGCTAATCCAAAGGCTAAACCAAATTGGTAACCTAAAAATGCGGGACGATTTTGAGTTAAAAATTCTTTAGCATTCTTGGATAGAATCCACTCTTCTTTTAAAGGAACCCGATTAAAGGTCAAAGCAGCAGTGTTTCCTCCCTGAAGAGAAACGAATTCTAAGTCTTCCGAACGACTAAAATTCTCTGCATCTGATGGCACAGCCACCACATAACTTTTACTTGGATCATCAGCAAAACCTGCTACACAAATGGTTAAGAATCGATTTCTACGGGCATTGGTTACCCATGGCAGTCGCCCTTTTAGATAAAATTGTCCTTTTTCTTCGACGATATAAACATTCAGCTCTTCTAAATCAGATAAATACTTGACCGCATTAGACAGAGCAGTTGCGCCTGCATATTCACCAGACAAGAGTTCTTCCAGATAGTTTTCTTTCAAATAGGAATTATCTGATTGGAGAATATTGTCAATTAGGGTGCGTTGTCCCCAGGAAATAAAGGAGGCCGTCAAGGAATGTTGAGCGAGCTCTGCTAGGATATCAATGACATCTTGATCGCTTCCGTCTGAACCGCCGAGAGATTCTGGAACACCTACACGAAAAGCTCCTTCTGCTGCAATCCTTTCAATCAGTTGCTCTCCAGCCTCACAAGACTGTTTATCAATTTCATCAGCATGCTGGTCTAACCAGCTCAAAAACTCTTCGGAAAAAAATCCCATACTCTTTCCTCCTTTTATGCATAAGGTTGTAATTCTGGGTTAATAGGCGTATTGGCTAGGTTGTTGGCATAGTTGCAGAGGCTGGCAAGACTAACACCGAGAACCACGTCCAAGGCATTTTGTTGCGTGTAGCCAGCTTCCAAAAATTCAGCCAAGGCTTCATCTCCTACACGCCCTTTGGTATTGATGACCGCCAAGGTAAACTTAGCTAGAGTATCTAGTTTTGGATCTGTCTCGATTGGAGTACGGTTGCGGAGTGCTTGTAGAAGATCATCATTCATCTGGATTTGTTTGATTGAAAAGGCAGTATGACCAGCCACGCAGAAAGCACAACCATTGGTTACGGCAGCTGTGATTTGTACTACTTCGCGTTCCACTGGTGTCAGGCTATTGCGGCGGTTGATAGCTCCGACAGTTCGGTAGGCTTCAAGCGCGGTTGGGGCATTGGCCAAGAGACCGATTAGGTTGGGAATATAGCCATTGTTATCTTTTTGTACTGTTTCAAGAACTTCTTTTACTTCTGCTGGTGCTGATTCTACTGTGTGGATGGTAAATGTTGTCATAAGAAACCTCTTTTCATTTTATTGTCATTTAGTCTATCATAGAATCTTCCCCTTGGATAATATATATTTTCAATCGCCTTGATAGGAAATGTCTATGAAATGAAAAAATCACACTAAATGTGTGATTGGGTTAGTGTTTAAAATACTTTTTAGTCTCAGCAATGACGACTGGCGACAAGACTAAGAGGGCAATCAAGTTTGGTAAAGCCATCAAGGCATTGACGATGTCTGCAATAATCCAAACCATATCCAACTCGATAAATCCTCCCAACAAGACCATGACTACAAAGACTAGACGGTAAAGCCAGATAAAGCGGACACCAAAGAGAAACTCAAAACAGCGTTCTCCGTAGTAGTTCCATCCGAGAATCGTCGTAAAGGCAAAGAGTACAAGGAAGATGGTCAAGAGGGCAGGTCCAAAATGTGAAAAAACTGTTGAAAAGGCTGACTGGGTCAAGGCAACTCCATTCAAATCACCACTCCAAACCCCAGTTACCAAGATTGTTAAACCAGTCAACGTACAGATAATGAGGGTATCAATAAAGGTTCCTGTCATGGAAATCAAGCCTTGCTCGACAGGCTCATTTGTCTTCGCCGCAGCCGCTGCAATGGGAGCTGAACCAAGACCAGATTCGTTAGAGAAGACTCCTCGCGCCACACCATTTTGGATAGCCATCCGAATGCTGGCACCTGCAAAACCACCTACCGCAGCAGCTGGACTAAAGGCTGAAGTAAAGATCAGGGCAAGTGTGGCTGGGATTTTCTCGATATTAAAGAGAATAACCGTAAGAGTCCCTAAAATATAGACAATAGCCATAAAAGGAACAACTGCTGTCGAAACTTTTGATATGGATTTGAGTCCACCAAAGACGGCAATACCCACCAAAATGGATAAAATCAGAGCCGTGATAGCTGGATCAATTTGGGCTGTATTTTGAATGGATTCTGTAATCGAATTGACTTGGGTAAAGGTACCAATCCCTAGAAGGGCTACCAATACACCCGCTAGGGCAAAGAAGATAGCAAGTGGACGCCACTTTTCTCCCATCCCCAAAAGAATGTAATGCATGGGTCCTCCAGCTACAGCTCCATTTGCATCCTTTGTGCGGTATTTGATGGCAAGTAAGCCTTCGGCATATTTGGTCGCCATCCCAAAGAAGGCCGCCATCCACATCCAAAAGAGGGCCCCTGGTCCCCCAACCTTAATGGCTGTTGCGACCCCGATGATATTTCCCGTACCAACGGTGGCTGCTAGAGCCGTACAGAGAGCAGCAAAGCTCGACACATCGCCATGCCCCTTATCCTTGGTAAAGATCAGCTGAAAGGCCTTAGGGAGACGAGCCACCTGCAAAAGGCCTAGTCGGATGGTCAAATAGATACCCGTTCCGACCAATAAGATCAAGAGGGGAGGCCCCCAAACGAAAGCATCAAGCGCTTTTAGCAATTCTAACATATCCTTCTCCTATCTTTCAACCCCAAAAGAAAGAGCACATGCAAGATACATGTACTCTGGAATGCTTAGATAAATGCCAAAAAGCGGTCTATCCTAGCTCTGTCCTTTTACCTGAGAGTTTGAGCAGTTGCCTGCCTTGCCCCTTCGGTGCCTTTACGGTCTCTCCAGAGTTCCGTCCATTTACAGTCATGGAAAACAAACCTTTCTCCACTTCTATTAAACTTCATTCGGTGTTGGTATTTTATTTTTTATTATTCTACAAGAAAAGTTAGCCTTTGTCAATATATTCTATGAAAATTTTTGACTTTTCATTTCTTTTTTCAGAAAGGTTGACTCCTTCTTCTCTCTATCCTTTAAAGGTTACAATGGTAGCGCCACTGCCTCCAGCATTTTGTGGAGCATAGCCGAAACTCTTGACATGCTTGTTTCTTTGTAGGTATTTAGTGACGCCCTCACGAATGACACCTGTTCCGATACCATGGATGATGTCGACTTGCGCCATGTTATTGAGCAGGGCTTGGTCAATAAAGGTGTCCAGCTCATTCATGGCCTCTTCGTACCGTTTGCCTCGGAGATCCAGTCTCGCTTGCGGACCACGACCAGAAGCACGTTTGACGACATTGACTTGTTTTTTCTTGACTGGGGCTTCTTGTTGGGCCTGAACAAGATCAAATTCTTTCTCCTCCAAGGTCATCTTGATCAAGCCAACTTGGGCTTCCCAACGGCCGTCCTTAAGCTGATTGGTCAAGGTTCCACGCTGACCATAACTGAGGACCACAATATCATCTCCCACCTTCGGAGCTCGTTTTTTCTTGGCTTTTTGAAGGACCTTGTTTTTAGATAAGTCGACTTTTTCAGGAGCTAGTTTTTTCAGCTCAGCCTTGGCTTCAATGATTTCATGGGGTTTGAGTTGAGACTTACTGTGGAGGTTCTTGAGAATCTGGTCACTCTCACTTAGAGCGAGTTCCACAATCTCGGCAGCTTGTTCACGCGCCTTGTTGAGCTCGGTTTCTTTTTCACGATTGAGCTCATTGTAGAGCTTTTTGAGAGCACGGTTCATCTTAAGGTTTTCTTGCTCCACCTCACGGATATTGTCCAAGCGTTTACGGCTTTCAAGCGTCTGCTCTTCCAATTGTTCAATGATACGGTTGACGTCATTATCTTGATTGACCTGCTGACTGGCATCTCCTACGATGACATCTGACAAGCCCAGGCGTTTGGCAATTTCAAAGGCATTGCTTCGACCAGGAACTCCCTGCATAAAGCGATAGGTCGGACGCAGGCTGGCTGTGTCAAACTCCATACTGGCATTTTGCACAAATGCTGTTTCGATACCGTAGGCCTTGAGCTCTGGATAGTGGGTCGTCGCCATGGTCTTGACCTGACGCAGACGAAGATCCTCCAGAATAGCCATAGCAAGGGCTGCTCCTTCCTGCGGATCGGTACCTGCCCCAAGCTCATCTAGCAATAAGAGCGAGTGCTGATTGACCTTGCCAAGAATATCTACGATATTGGTCATGTGGCTGGAGAAGGTAGACAAGCTTTGTTCGATAGACTGCTCATCCCCAATATCTGCGAAGATTTCCTCGAAAATACCAACACGGCTTCCCTTGTCAGCTAAGATGGGCAAGCCTGACTGGGCCATGAGTTGAGTCAAGCCTAGGGTTTTGAGCATGATGGTCTTCCCACCAGTATTGGGACCTGTAATGACAATGGCCGTTAATTCCTTACCAAAGTGTATATCGTTCGCGACAGCATCTTTAACCAAAGGATGGCGAACATGGAGGAGTTGAATCTCTTGATTCTCTGAAAGTTGAGGAACAACTGCTTGTCTTTCTTGGATGAAACGCACCTTGGCACGAATCAAGTCTAAATGGCCGATGATCCAAGCGTCATTAGCAATCTCTGCAGCATGAGGGCGGACCCGTTCTGAGAGCTCCTGCAGGATGCGAATCATCTCATAGCGTTCATCAGCTCGCAGACTAGCGATTTCTTCGCTCAGCTTGACCACCTCCCGTGGCTCGATATAGACCGTGTTACCACTAGCAGAGATGTCATGGACAACACCTGCAATCTTATTGCGATAGGTGTTCTTGACTGGTAAGACTTGACGGCCATTTCTGCTAGCAATTATGCCTTCCGTCAACATCTGCGCTTTTTGCTTGAGCAAGTCTTGCAAGACATCTCGAACTTGACTCTCGCTATCATGGATTTTCCGACGGATGCGTGCTAGCTCTTCACTGGCGAAATTTTCGATAAATCCTGCATCATTTAGGGCTTGAAGACTCCCTTGTAAGTGTGGAAAATCATGTAGTTTTTCAAACCATCTCGCCAACTGCTCCAAGCGTACGTTTTCGAGATTGGTATAAAAGCCTTGCAACTCTCTGCTAGCCAGCAAGACCCGTTTGAGGAGCAGGAACTCCTCAATATTGAGGTCCGCTCCCATCTCCAGACGCTTGCAGACAGCTGAAATCTCACGTGTCGCTAGGATGGTAAAGTGGGGTTGCTCCACAAATAGAGCTTGCATTTCCTCCATCTCTGTAAAGGCTTGTTTGATCTTATCCACCTTGGCAGTTGGGGCCAAGCCTTTTAGCTCCTCTAGTCCTTGTTCTGTCAGGAGATGAGGTTCAAACAAGGCCTTGATTTTATTAAATTCTAAGGTTTCTAGTATTTTTGTATTCATATTTTTTCCTTGTATGCTGGTTTACAAGATTATAGCAACTAGGTGTTTTGACCTAGTCGTCCAATCTGTAAACAAAGGGCTAGGAAAAATCCCGCCCTTTTTATCCGATTAAATTTGTCACCCAAAGTTGTTTGATAAGGTTTGTCGTAAAAGGGACACTTTGGATGATATGTTTGGCTACTATACTTTTTTCGAGTGAATTTTGAATGACTGCCAGAGGCACCGTTGCAAGGATGGTCAGAGCCATTTGCAAGACAAATAAGGTTACCAATAGAGATAAAAGGCCTGATCCGATACGCAACCATTTGACATCGAGCTTTTTAGTTGGAATCAAGTGCAGGAACAAACCGATAAAACGTCCGATAGTGTAGCAAATACCAAAAACTAAAAGATAGGCTAGACCCGCATAAAAGACCTTGTCTAGATGAAACAGCTGGTCTGAAGGGAAGAAAAAGGTTCCCTGTCCTTCCTGAGGATTGGCATAAGGGACAAGCAAGTGGAAGTGGTCGCCCAGTGATTTATAAAACTGTCCCGCAACAAAGGCTGAAATCACTGCAACGAGGAAATAATAAACTTGCAGCACCAAACCTCTACGGTAGCCGATGTAAAAGCCCCAAGCCAGAACCAATAAGAGTAGGATTGAAATCATAGGGAGTCCTCAATCTTGCTCTGTTCTTGTTTGACAGCAATCAACTTGTGGCGGAGTTCTAACAACTCTTGCTCCTTGTCATCAAATTCAATCTCACGGTTGAGTTGTGTAGACAGACAATTAACCGCCAAAAGAAGCGCAATGGTTTCATCATCCGCCCCAGGCATTTGTTCTTTAATCGCTTGGTATTTTTCAGTCGCAACCTTGGCAATTTCCTCCATAAAGAGGTTGTCATGCTCGGTTGTCAAGGTTAATGTCTTTTTTCCGAATGTAAACTTATATCGATTTAGATTTGCCATAAAATTCACCTCACGATATTATACCAAATTTCGCTAACTTTGTCAGTTTTTACCAATTCTCCTGCTTTTGTGGTACAATAGAGACTATGGCAAGTATCACACTCACACCAAGTGAACAGGAAATTCAGAGCTTTTTAAGTCAGTATCAGAAGGCTCTCAGTCCTAGTAAAAATCCTTATATTCGCTATTTTTTTAGACTGCCTCAGGCAACAGTTTCCATCTATACTTCTGGAAAAGTCCTCCTGCAAGGCGAAGCTACTGAGCAATACGCCAGTTTCTTTGGCTACCAAGTTCAACAAGAAAACAGTGGACAAGATTTTCCTATGATTGGGACTGATGAGGTGGGAAATGGTTCCTACTTTGGTGGGCTTGCTGTCGTGGCTTCCTTCGTGACACCTGAACAGCATGCCTTCTTGCGAAAACTCGGTGTGGGGGATTCAAAAACCCTGACAGACCAAAAGATTCGTCAGATTGCCCCTATCCTCAAGGAAAAAATCCAGCACCAAGCGCTCCTCCTTTCACCGAGCAAGTACAACGAAGTTATCGGAGAGCGTTACAATGCTGTTTCTGTAAAAGTTGCCCTTCACAATCAGGCTATCTTTCTCCTCCTCCAAAAAGGAGTCCAGCCAGAAAAAATCGTGATTGATGCTTTTACAAGTCCTAAAAACTATGACAAGTACTTGGCGCAAGAAGCCAACCGTTTTCCAAATAAGATAACTTTGGAAGAAAAAGCTGAGGGCAAATACCTGGCTGTTGCGGTTAGCTCCATCATCGCGCGGGATCTCTTCCTCGAAAACTTGGAAAATCTAGGACGAGAACTAGGCTATCAACTGCCAAGTGGCGCTGGAACTGCATCTGATAAGGTTGCCAGTAAAATCCTTCAAGCCTATGGTATGAAGGGGCTTCATTTCTGTGCCAAACTGCATTTTAAAAACACTGAAAAAGCAAAAAAACTTCTATAGAGGTAAACCATGAACTATTTAAAATTATTTATAAAAGAATGGGGAGTCATCTTCCTGGTTATCGCACTGGTAGGTCTTAGCCGCATCTTCCTTTGGAGCAATGTTCGTGTGGAAGGACACTCGATGGACCCTACCCTAGCCGACGGAGAAGTTCTTTTCGTTGTTAAACACCTCCCAATTGACCGCTTCGACATCGTGGTTGCGCACGAGGAAGACGGAAATAAAGACATTGTCAAAAGGGTTATCGGCATGCCTGGTGATACCATCCGCTACGAAAATGACAAACTCTTTATCAACGGTGAAGAAACGAATGAACCTTACCTAGCTGAATATCTCAACTTGTTCAAAACAGAAAAGTTGCAAAACACCTATACTGGCAAAGGATTTGAAGGCAATAAGGGAGTTTACTTTAGAGAACTTGCTCAAAAAGCACAAGCCTTTACGGTTGATGTCAATTCCAATACCAGCTTCAGCTTTACTGTCCCTCAAGGTGAGTACCTTCTCCTTGGTGACGATCGTCTAGTCTCTAGCGACAGCCGCCACGTTGGTACCTTCAAGGCCAGCGATATCAAGGGCGAAGCAAAATTCCGTTTCTGGCCACTTAACCGTATCGGAACATTTTAAGATAAGGAAGAGGCCGAGAATGCTAAGTCTCAGTCTCTTTTTCTATTGCGAGAGAAAACCTTAAAGTAATCTAGCTTTTCAAAGTGGCTAAGGGTCCAACTCTCACGAACTCATGTAAAGGAAACCTATGGAAGTTTATTTTTCAGGCACCATTGAACGGATTATTTTTGAAAATCCCAGTAATTTTTATCGCATTCTCCTCCTAGATATCGAAGATACGGACGCAGAGGACTTTGACGATTTTGAAATCATCGTTACAGGAACTATGGCGGACGTGATTGAAGGGGAAGACTACACTTTTTGGGGGCAAATTGTTCAGCACTCCAAGTATGGGGAACAGCTTCAGATCAGCCGTTATGAACGCGCAAAACCAACTAGCAAGGGCCTCGTCAAGTACTTTTCTAGCAGTCATTTCAAGGGAATTGGTCTCAAAACAGCCCAAAAAATTGTTGAAAGCTATGGTGACAATACCATTGACGAAATTCTGGAACATCCTGAAAAGTTAGAAGGCATCACAGGACTCTCTGCCAAAAACCGTGAGGCTTTCCTCTCTACCCTCCGTCTCAACTATGGGACAGAAATGGTCTTGGCTAAACTAGCCAACTACGGCATTCCCAATAAACTAGCCTTTCAGATTCAAGACTTTTACAAGGAAGAAACCCTTGATGTGGTTGAAAATTATCCCTACCAACTAGTTGAGGATATCAAGGGTTTGGGCTTTACCATTGCTGACCAATTGGCTGCAGAACTAGGCATCGAAAGTCAAACTCCTGAACGCTTCCGTGCTGGTCTTGTCCACAGTCTTTTTCAGGGATGTATGGATACAGGCGATACCTATATGGAAGCCCGAGATTTGCTGGAACAAACCCTGACTCTCCTCGAATCTTCCCGTCCCGTGGAACTGGATCCCAGGCAAGTAGCTCAGGAATTAGCTCATCTGATTGAAGAAGATAAGGTCCAGCAGATTGATACCAAAATCTTTGATAACAGCCTCTTTTTTGCTGAGGAAGGCATTCGCAGTCACTTGGTTCGTATCCTTGAAAAAGAAAAGCAGAAAAATCAGGATTTGGAAACCATTCACAAGCATATCTCTACTGTCGAGCAAGAACTGGGGATTCAGTACGATGACATTCAAAAGCAGGCTATCTGCGACGCTATCCAGAACAAGGTCTTTATCCTAACAGGTGGACCTGGTACTGGTAAGACGACTGTTATCAATGGGATTATCGCTGTTTATGCTCTTTTAGAAGGGCTTGATCTCAGGAAGAAAAGCAATCTGCCGATCCTTCTCGCTGCACCAACTGGTCGAGCGGCTCGGCGCATGAATGAATTGACAGGTTTGCCTAGCGCGACCATACACCGTCATTTGGGAATGACGGGAGACGATGATACCAGCCATCTAGATGATTATCTGGATGCCGACTTCATCATCGTGGATGAGTTTTCTATGGTGGACACTTGGCTAGCCAACCAACTCTTCTCCAATATCTCCTCTAACAGTAAAATCCTCATCGTGGGGGATAGCGACCAATTGCCTTCTGTTAGTCCCGGACAAGTCCTGGCTGACCTGCTCCAGATACCCCTGATTCCTCAGACTCGCTTGGAACGGATTTACCGTCAGAGCGAAGAATCAACTATCGTTACCTTGGCGAGTCAGATTCGACAAGGCATCTTGCCAGCCGACTTTACCCAGAAAAAACCTGACCGTTCCTACTTTGAAATCGCTAGTGGCCATATCCCAGCTACCATTGAGAAAATCCTCGGTGCTGCCCTCAGAAGTGGCATTCCGGCTCGTGATATTCAGGTGCTAGCGCCTATGTATCGAGGAACTGCTGGTATTGACGCCATCAACCAGCTCATGCAAGACCTGCTCAATCCTCAGCAAAAGGGGCAAGTTAGCTTTGAAGCAACTCAGTGTCACTATCGAACAGGGGACAAGGTTATTCACCTAGTCAACGACGCTGAAGTCAATGTCTTTAACGGAGACCTAGGCTACATCACAGACCTGATTCCTGGAAAATACACCGAGTCCAAACAAGACGAGATTGTCATTGATTTTGACGGCAATGAGGTCATCTATCCACGCAACGAATGGTACAAGATTCGACTAGCCTATGCCATGAGTATCCATAAGTCTCAGGGAAGTGAGTTTCCTGTTGTCATCCTGCCCATCACCAGTGCTAGCAAGCGCATGCTAGAGCGAAATCTCATCTACACAGCTATCACACGGGCCAAGAGCAAGCTCATCCTTCTTGGTGAATTACAGGCCTTTGACTATGCAGTCAAGCATATCGGGACTGCCCGCAAGACCTATCTGATTGAGCGTTTCAGTGATTTAATTGAAAATAATATTGAAGAAAGTAAACAAGCCTTCTCTGAAACTGCCACAGCAAGTGACTCTGAACAATCCTACATCCTCACCGAGGAAAACTGGTCTAGTATTCCCGCTATGATTGGGATTACAGATGCAGACTTAAAAGAGATTTTTGGAAAATAGTGCAACAGAAAGCCCACCTAGTCAGGTGGGCTTTTTCTCTTTTAAGATTATTTAACTGTTGCTGTGCTTGTGATTAATTCAACAGCTTTTTTGATAGTGATATCGTGTTTCAACATGTCAGCTGAAAGCAAGTTTTGTACTTGTGCAACTTCCATGTTGTAGTCTGCTGCCAATTGCTCGATTTCTTTTTGGATTTCTTCTTCTGAAGCGTCAAATCCTTCAGCTTTGGCAACTGCTTCGATAACAAGGTTAGTCTTCGTACGTGACTCAGCTTCTGCTTCGTATTGTTTGTGAAGGTCTTCTTGAGTAGTTCCTGTGATTTGGAAGTACATGTCAGGGTTGATCCCTTGACGTTGCAAGTTTCCGAGGAATTCATTTACTGAGCGGTGAACTTCTTCATGGATCATTTCTTCTGGAAGTTCTACGATTTCAGCGTTTTCTACAGCTTTATCGATTGCTGCGCCTTCAACGGCATCTTTGTATGCTTCTTCTTTCGCAGCAGTCAATTCTTTGCGGTATTTTTCTTTCAATTCGTCAAGAGTTTCCACTTCTTCGTCGATATCTTTTGCAAGTTCATCGTCAAGAGCTGGAACTTCTTTAGCTTTTACTTCGTGGATAGTTGTTACGAATTTAGCTTCTTTACCTGCAAGATCTTCAGCTTGGTAGTCTTCTGGGAATGTTACGATAACATCAACAGTTTCACCAGCTGAGTGTCCAACCAATTGGTCTTCAAAACCAGGGATAAATTGACCTGATCCAAGTCCAAGTGAGAAGTTTTCACCTTTTCCACCGTCAAATTCAACACCGTCGATAGAACCAACGAAGTCGATGACAACAGTGTCGCCATTTTCAGCAGCGCCTTCCTTGATAACCAATTCAGCCAAGTTGTTGCGTTCGCGTTCGATGCGTTCTTCAACGTCAGCGTCAGTTACTTCTTTTTCTACATCAACTGATACTTCAAGGTTTTTGTAGTCACCCAATTTTACTTCAGGTTTTGTCACGACTTCAGCTGTGATAACCCAGTCTTGACCTTTTTCCATTGAAGTCACATCGATTTTTGGTTGCGCAACAACTTCAAGACCAGCTTCTTTTACTGCAGCTTCATAAGCGTTTGGCAAAAGTGCGTTCATTGCATCTTGATAAAGAGCTTCTTCACCAAATTTTTGGTCGAAGATAGGGCGTGGAAGGTGACCTTTACGGAAACCAGGAACGTTAAGAGTTTTCTTTACTGAGTTAAATACACGGTCCAATTCTGGTTTGATTTGGTCTTGAGAGATTGTGAAAGTCAAGACACCACGGTTTGTTTCTTTGTTTTCAAATGATACAGACATTCTGTCATTTCTCCTTAAAATTTTTAATACAGTCCATTATACCATATAATAGCGATTTTTTTCAAGTAATGAATGCGCTTTTCAATAGTGCTAGAGGTACTTGCTCGCTTCCTTGATACTAAGTTCAGCCATTCTCTTCTTATTTTTTTCAATAAAACGTGCTACCCATTCGGGATTGGTTTTAGAGTAGTCTCTTAGAGCCCAGCCGATGGCTTTGTTGATGAAAAATTCTGTCTGGTCCAGATTGTTGAGCAGGATCTTTTCCATCAGTTGGACATTTGTTTTCTCTTTCCTTAACAACTGGTGGTCAATAGCAACTCGTCTCAGCCAGATATTGTCCGATAGACTCCATTTTAAAATCACTTCTTCAAGTTTCGGATGGTTAGCCACCAAACTCCCAACTACTCTATCTAGAATATCTACCGTGTCCCACCAAGACTTGGTCACGACCAGACGCTCAATCTTAGGCAAATCGTCCTTTGTTAGATATGACTGCATAGCTTTCAAATAGTTGGCAGCCACATACTGGTATTCTCTTGTCTCCTTTTCCCAGCAGATATCTACAAAATCCCAATCGATCATCTTTGTTTTTTTCGCGCTTGGAAAGTATTTTCTATAGAGCGCATTTCTTTCAGGACCTGCAATACCTAAAAAGGGAAATTGATGGCGCATATAGGCTTCCATTGGGCCTGCTTTATGCGGATCTTTTGCCGCTTCTAGCTCCTCAAGTAAATCTGCAAGACTCATCTAAAAGTCCTCCTGCCCGACCAAGTGGTGCTGGAAGGCATAGACCGCCGCCTGGGTGCGATCGCTGACCTCAAGTTTAGCAAGGATATTGGACACATGGGTCTTGACCGTCTTGAGAGAGATAAAGAGTTCATCTGCAATCCGCTGATTTTCGTAGCCCTTGGCGATGAGTTGAAGTACGTCTCGCTCACGAGCAGTCAGCTCCTCATGAAGTTCCATATGATTGCGGTGGTATTCGACCTTCTTGCTGACCTCTTGTTCAATGGCCAGCTCGCCAGTAGCCACCTTACGGACAGCATGGAGTAGTTCGTCTGCACTAGAGGTCTTGAGCATATAGCCTTTGGCGCCAGCATTCAAGACTGGCATGATTTTTTCATTGTCCAAGTATGAAGTCACAATCAAAATCTTGGCTTCAGGCCATTCTTTGAGGATGGCCAAGGTAGCATCAATCCCATTCATCTCAGGCATGACGATATCCATGACAATGACATCTGGACGCAGTTTCAAGGCCAAGTCAATACCTTGAGCCCCATTGGCAGCCTCGCCCACAACTTCCACATCGTCTTGGAGATCAAAATAGCTTTTCAAGCCCAATCGAACCATTTCATGGTCATCTACCAGTAAAATTTTCATCTCTACTCCTTTATGATTCCTTGTCTAGCAGGGGGATACGGATATCAACCGCCAGTCCTTGCTTAGGTGCTGTCAAGAGTTGAATGTTTCCTGCCATATCTTCGACCCGCTCCTTGATATTTCGCAGTCCATAACTCAAGTCATCTAAACTCCCCAACTGGAAACCAATTCCATTGTCCACCACCTTCAGCTGCAATTCTACCTCTGTCTGATAGAGGTAGACATCTAAGCAAGATGCCTGGGCATGGCGAAGGGTATTGCTGATCAACTCCTGAAGAATGCGGAAGATATGTTCTTCAATCTTCTTGGGCAATTTAGACACATTTTGCTTGAGACTAACCTTGAGATCACTCTTGTCCTCAAGCTCTTTTAAGAGGATTTGAATCCCCTCAACCAAACTCTTCTCTTCCAACTCAACAGGTCGCAAATGTAGGAGCAAGACCCGCAAATCTTTCTGGGCTGTTTCTAGGATGGCTGCGACGCTTTGCAACTGGGTCTGCATCTTTTCTCTATCCAGCTTCAAAGCCTGCTGACTGACACCTGATAAAATCATATGGGCCGCAAACAACTCCTGACTAACTGTATCGTGTAAGTCACGTGCAATCCGCTTCCGTTCTTTCTCGATGATTGCTTCTTCCTTGACCAGGCTTTGATTTTCAGCCTTTTGAACAGCTTCTGTCAAGAGATTGAGCTTGCCAGACAAGGACTTAAAACTGGCGTCCAAGTCTGGATCTGCAAAGGCAACCACCTCTTTTCCTGCTAGCAGTCGCTTGAGATTGACTTGCATTTTTCTGCGAGAAATTTCTTCCATCACGCGCCAAAAGAGGACAAAAAAGAAGGTCATGGAAAGGCTAAAGACCAAGATCAAGAAGATGAGTTTCTCTGTTTTCTCGATATCCTGTAGCAAATAGGACCAGCCTAATTCAAAAATATCAAGTAAACTATTAGTCAAAAAGAGGATAAAGAGGAAAGAAGTCAGGCCGATTAACAGATAGGATTGCTTTTTCATCCTCTGACCACCTCCACATCACCAACCATAGTAGTTAGGAAAATCTTGACGCTCTTGTTACTCTTGAGATAGTCTCTGGTTTCCTGATGATAGTGTTCATTTCGAAGGGCTCGCTTAGGTTGATGGAGGAAAGTAAGATCTCCATAAAGACAGTTAACACTGAGGCTGATTTCCACATCTACAGGTACGATAATCCTAGTCGTTCCGATCATCTTTCTAAGGATAATGACATTGTCATGATTGGTTAGGATAACTCTTTCTAAATGAATGGTGTCCTTGCCCATGAGGCGAAAGAGGTTGATATCGTCAAACTGGCAGGTCTGGTGACTAGAGAAATGATGGAGATTACCAAACCAAGGATTGCGTTCATTTTTAACCGTCACCACCTCTTCAAAGACCAAATCCGTATCCTCTCTTTCTTGATTCATCATCGGATAAAGAAGAAAGAGACTGTATATGACCGCTACAAAGATGGCTAAAATCACAAAGGGATTGAGCATGACGATGAAAAAGAAAAGAATGGTCGCCACAAGGAGGAAAACGTTGTTGCCCTCTTTACCTGTATAATAGCGGAGCAAAAGCAAAAAGAGGAATAGAATCAGCAGAAAACGCGAAAAATGCTCTGATACCATCAAAATCAGAGCTCCCGTCAATAGACAGGCTTCAGTAAATAAAAAGATTTGAAATTTTTTCATAGATGCATCCTCTCCCTTCTATTTTATCACAATTCAAAAAAGTCACCTCGGTCTGAGGATGGAAAAAGGCGATTGGACAGAAATCGCTCCTACAAGCTAGGTTCTTTCAGCTCACCACAGTTGACAAAAGGCTACAAAAAAGGGCGGGATTCTTGTCCCGACCTCTCTACATCTGATCTTTTGCTTCTTTTAGTTTACCGTAAAGAATATAGTCTACGTTTTGCAGATCCGCTATGGTGGCACAGTTAAGGGCACACATGATCAAGCGCAGATCTTCTTTCCAGTCTTGGACAATGCCAATCACTTCTTCGACTGTGTAGCTTTCAATCAACTCTAGAACGGTTCGAGACAATCCCACAGCCTTGGCACCAAAGACCAGGCACTTAATCATATCAAGAGGATTTCGAACCCCTCCGCTAACCAAAAGTTCGACCTTGTCTTTCCAGTCTTGGGCATTGAGAAGGGCTTGCATAGTAGACTGCCCCCATTGATTGAGGTAATCACGATGACCACTGCGACGATTTTCGATATAGGCAAAGCTAGTACCACCACGACCCGACAGGTCAACCGTTCGAACACCCAGTTCATAGGCTCTTTCGATAGTCTTCACATCCATCCCAAAGCCCACTTCCTTTAAAACGATTGGAACAGGGATCCGCTTGCTATAATCTGCTAGATGCGATTGCCAGCTTCTGAACTTTCTTTCTCCCTCTGGCATGAGCAATTCCTGCATGACATTGACATGCACTTGCAGGAGAAGAGGATTCATCGCTTCTACAGTCTGAAGTCCCAACTCAACAGGCTTGTCCAATCCAATATTGGTTCCAAGGAGGAGATTTGGATGGCTGGATTTGACAGAAAAAGAGTCATCTGTAGGATTTTTTAGGGCTGCGCTATAAGATCCCGTCACAAACAAAATCCCACAGGCTTCTGCCACCTGAGCCAGCTTTTGATTGATTTCTCTCCCCTTATCGCTCCCACCTGTCATGGCATTGATATAAAAAGGAAAGTTCCACTTGCGACCTGCAAATTCTGTAGACAAATCAATCTCATCCAGGTCATAAAGAGGCAGGGAAGAATGAATCAACTCCACCTCATCAAAGCTATTATAGGAACTTTTCTGCTCAAGGGCATAGCGGATATGCTCGTCCTTACGATTTGTCGTCATGTCCTATCCTTTCTTGGTATAAGAGCTCAATCCCCAGATCGGTCCAGCGATTTTTTAAGGTTTCAGTTGATTGCTCATCAAAACTCAAGGCAATGCCACAGTCACCACCACCAGCGCCACTACTCTTGGCAACAGCCTGCAAATCTTGACTGGCTTCTTTCAACTGTCTCAGCGAAGGTGTGTATATATCTAGGCTCAAGCCTTCTAAAAGCTGACTGGCTGTTTCCACCTGATCGATGATTTTTTCTGCATTCCCCTGCTCCAAGGCTTCTACCAAAGCAGATACCGTTGCTTTTGAGGAAGTTAAAAAATTCTGGCATATGTTTTGCTTGATTTGCTTAACCATTTGACTCGATACGGCCACTTGCTTGGTCCATCCCACTAGGAAATCACATTCTAGGCCCGGTTGCACTTGTGAGATAGAAAAGCCCCAGTCACGCTCCAAAACCGTCGCCAAGCTTTCTTCTTGCAACCAAGCAACCACCTTTTTGCGCTCAAATGACTGGTAGAGAACCAAATCCTCTGCAACGATACAGGCAAGGTCTCCCATAGAACCATTGTCTCCTCGCTTGAGTAAGACCGCGCTAGCCAGCTTGAACAAGAGCTCCTGATCAACCGTAATATCATATAGAGCCAGCAGGGCCTTGATCACCAAGACAACGACGCTACCACTAGAACCCAGACCAAACTTTTTGCCTTCCCGTTCCATTTTGCCACGGATTTCCAAAGAAAAAGGTCTCAAGGTTTGCCCACGATAAACGAGGAAATCTCCCACTAAAGCAATCGTTTCTTGAATCAAGCTGTAGTCAGGTTTTGGCGTCAAGTCCACTGCGAAATCAAACATATCTGAATAGATACGGTAGCTATCAGAAAAGGCAATCTTTCCCCTCATATAGATAGGTATCGCCTTTATCAAGGCCAACTGCCCTGGCTCTAAAATAGCATATTCACCTGCCCAATAGAGTTTTCCGCAAGTTTTAACAGCTATCATCTTGACTCAAATCCTTTGTTTTTGACACAATCAGGCGGTAACGTTGACCGAAGATTTCTGACAAATGCTCCAAGTCTTCTTCTTGACAGAGGACCTTGACATTGGGACCAGCATCCATGGTAAAGTAGCAGGCTTCTCCTTGCTCGCGAAGTTGACGGACAAAGTCCATCGCTTCATAGGACGCATCCGTCAGATATGAAAAGGCTGGCGATGCTGTTTTGGTCGTAGCGTGCATAGCAAGGGCATTTTTCTCCGTTAATTCCCCAACCTTTGCAAAATCATTCTCTTTGAGATAAACCAGCATCTCCTGATAATCCTTCTCAGACTGGCGCACCCAGTCGGCAAAAGTCGTCGAGGTTTCCACACAGAGTTTCATCCCGTCACGGCTAGAGATTGGTTTTTTCTTGTCCTCCAGCACCAACATAATCATAGCTAGTTTCAAATCTGTCTCTACAGGGTAAATCTCTCCACTATCCTTGTCCCAGGCACCTAGCGGTCCATAAAAACTGCGAGAGGAAGAACCTGAGGCAAACTTAGCCTCCTGCGTCAACTGGCTCCGATTCAAACCAAGCTGGAAATAAGCATTGCAGGCCTTGACCAAGGCGGACAAACCACTAGAACTAGAGGACAAGCCAGCCGCAGTCGGCATGTTGTTTTGGGTATCAATACGGACAAAGCCCTCACCTTCTGGACGGTATCGGTCGATGATTTTGCTCATTTTGGCATGCTCAGCCTCACTCTGAAGCTGACCATTGATATAAAAGGCATCAGCAGTCGCATCCGTCGGTAGAGGCGACAAAGTCGTCTCTGTGTACATATTTTCCAAAGTAAGAGAGATACTGCTAGTAGCAGGAACCATCTCTTTTTCTTTTTTCTTTCCCCAATATTTGATAATGGCAATATTTGCGTAGGAACGTACTGTTACAGGCTTTCGATCCATGTCTGAACAGCTCCTTTCTCTTCTAATCGTTTTGCTAGTTCTTGTGCTTGGTCCAGATTGGCTACCAAGGCGATAATACAGCCCCCAAGTCCACCACCACTCATCTTGGCTCCCAGAGCACCGTGTCTCATAGCTGTTTCAACGAGGGAATCTGCCTCAGGACTGCTGACACCAATTTCTTTTAAATGTAAATGCGCTTGACTAAGGATTTGTCCCAGTCTTTCAGCATCTTTTCGTCTAATCGCATCTTCTGCTTGCTGGGTCAATTCTCCCAAGGCATGCAAAAACGGTAGAGCATCCTTCCCCTTGCTTTGAACCACTTGGATGGCTTCACGAGTGTGGCCATACACACCTGTATCTGCAATCACCAAATAGGCAGATAGGTTCATCTCAAGTTCTGTAAAACCAACATTCTTGATAAAGCGAATGGGTTGGTCACTGAGACAGGTCTTGGCATCCAAACCACTCGGATTCATATGAGCAATCATCTCAGCCCGATTGACCAGAATTTCCAATACATCATGAGGCAGGTCGGCTTGATAGTAGTCAAAAACCGCACGAATGGCCGCTATGCTGATAGCCGCTGACGAACCCATTCCCCGTTTTTCAGGGATAGCCGAGTCAATCACACATCGAATGCAGGCTTCTTTAATCTCTAAATATTCTAACGAGGCATACACCGCCATGGACAAGGTATCCTCCTCATACAGACGCCACGGGCTTTCAGCAGGGACTACCTTACAAGTCACTTCCACCTCTAAGAGGGGTAGAGAAATAGCAGGATAGCCGTATACGACCGCATGCTCCCCTATTAAAATAATCTTACTATGTGCCTGACCGACACCAACTTTTTTTGTCATGTTTTCCTTTAACCAGACGGAAAGACCGTCTCATTTCATACAGTAGTATTTTCTCCTATCTATTTTATTATATTTTCACAAAAAAAGCGATTGTTTCCTTCACAATCGCTTCTTTCATTATTGGACCCATTCGCCATTATAGTTGACAGAATAACCATCTACGGTTGTATTCACTGCTAAAGCACCTGAGCTGTAAGCGTAGTACCATTTACCATTAACCTGGAACCAACCAGTCTTCATATCGCCATTACTTGCATTTAGATAATACCAAGTCGAACCTTCCTGATACCAGCCAGTCGCCATAGCTCCTGATGAACGGAGATAGTACCATTTGTTACCAAGGTATTGCCAGCCCGTTTTCATATCACCATTTGGTTCATCTAAATAATACCAAGTGGAGCCTTCCTGATACCAACCAGTTGCCATTGCACCTGATGAACGGAGGTAGTACCACTTATTGCCAAGATATTTCCAACCAGTTTGCATAATGCCAGTTTCTGGGTCTAGGTAGTACCATGGAGCCGCTTTTATTTCCTCTTCATCATATAGAAGAGAATAATCCTTGGCCCAACCACGCACTGGCTCCCCAACCGTTAAACTGTTGATACGAGCATCAAAGCCACCACTCTTCTGTAAATAATACCAATGCCCTTCGTCATAAATCCAACCGGTTTTTAAAGTGTGATAGCTACGCTGATCTTCAAAATAATAGACTCGTTTCTCTGCTGGGCTATCATATTGTTCCCCATGATGTTTGTTGGTATTTGTAGCAGTTTTTGCTTCTAAAACTTGCTTGCCAACAAATTCTTGTAGTACCCCATCTTGACCAAAGTAATACCATTTTGGCATTGGCATATATTCTAATCTTAAACCATTTGGGTAAGGACCAATTGTACTACCTTTAGATGGAAACGGGATATATTGCCAGCCGACAACCATCTCTCCTGATACATGATCAAAATAATAGGTCTTGCCATCAATCACTCGCCAGGCGGTTTCTTTGATCTCACCCTTCTTGTAGTAGGTTCTACTATTTTCTTGGACAAATTGCCAGCCTTCTGAATCAGCATCATCCGCCAATACTACACTTGTCGCTAGCAAACCAAAGAAAAAGACTGCTAGAACAACTTGCAACATTTTTTTCAAAAATTTCATTAGATCTTTCCTCCATAACTGATTGTAGCAAAGACTTTATTGTATGTCAATATATAGAAATTTCTCAAAAAAAGCAGTTACACAACTGCAACTGCTTTTCTATTCTTGCATGGTGTACCCAACACCACGCACGGTTTTAATGTAGCTTTTTTGACCTTTTACATCAAGCTTGCTACGTAGATAACGGATATAAACATCCACGATATTGGTTTCTGTCGCACTTTCGTACTTCCAAACACTTTCCAACAACTGCTCACGAGTCAAGACCTTCTTGCTTCCCATGAGAGTGGCCAAAAGGTCATACTCACGGCGCGTCAGAGCAATCATCTCCTCGCCACGATAAACGGTATGATGTTCTACATCCATACGCAAATTGCGGTAAGACGTTGGGACCTTCATCTGACTACAGTGTTGGTCGATAAAGTCCCGACCTCGGAAAATCGCTGAAATACGAGCCACCAGCTGATCAATAATCACTGGCTTATAGATGTAAGAAACGGCGAAGCGCTGGATTGTCTCAATCTGGTCTTGCAATTCTTCGCGATGGTCTAAGACCATAATCACTGAGGCTGGTTTTGTCCGACTTAGCCTCTCTGCAAAATCCTGGGCCGTCATATCCCCCAGACGAGCATTCAGTAAAATCAAGTCATAATCTGTCTGGAGAGCCATGGAGATGGCTTTTTGTCCCTCCTCTACCAGATCAACACGATATTGCTCTTTTTGGAGTTCCAGACTGAGAAAATGAGCGAGATTTCGTTCTTTCTCAAGTAATAAAATCCGTTTCCCCATGGCAGACCTACTTATTTTTCGTCATACCAAGAGTAGTGGAATGTTCCTTCTTTGTCTTTACGTTGGTAAGTGTGGGCACCAAAGTAGTCACGTTGCGCTTGGATCAAGTTAGCAGGAAGGTCAGCTGAACGGTAACTATCAAAGTAAGTAATGGCTGCTGAGAAGGTTGGCACTGGTACACCAGCTTGAACAGCAAGAGCTACGATATCACGAACTGCTTGTTGGTACTTGGCAGTGACATCCAAGAAGTATTCATCCAAGAGAAGGTTTGCAAGGTCTGCATCACGGTTGTAGGCATCTGTAATCTTTTGCAAGAAACGAGAACGGATGATACAGCCATCACGCCAGATAGATGCGATGTCCGCAAATGGCAAGTTCCAGTTATTTTCTTTAGAAGCTACACGCAATTGTGCGAAACCTTGTGCGTATGAAATGATTTTTGAGAAGTAAAGGGCTTGACGAATCTTTTCGATCAACTCAGCCTTGTCTCCTTCAAATTTGAAAGTAGCTGGTTTTGGAAGGACCTTGCTAGCATGTACACGCTCTTCTTTGTATGTAGAGATGTAGCGAGCAAATACTGACTCCGTAATCAGTGACAATGGCACACCAAGGTCAAGAGCTGATTGGCTAGTCCATTTACCAGTTCCTTTGTTTCCTGCAGCATCCAAGATGTAGTCTACGATTGGTCCATCTTGGCCTTCATCATCTTTACGGCTCAAGATATCAGCTGTGATTTCGATCAAGTAGCTATCCAATTCACCCTTGTTCCACTCAGTAAAGATTTCAGCCATGTCTTCTGCAGAAAGGCCAAGCAAGTGTTGCATCAAGTCATAGCTTTCTGCGATCAATTGCATGTCACCATACTCGATACCGTTGTGGACCATTTTTACATAGTGACCAGCTCCATCAGGACCGATGTAAGTCACACATGGTTTGCCATCTTCTGGTGCTTTAGCTGAGATTTCTTCGAGAACATCCGCAACCAATTCGTAGGCTTCTTTTTGTCCACCAGGCATGATAGAAGGCCCTTCAAGGGCACCTTTTTCACCACCAGAAACTCCTGTACCGATAAAGTTGATACCTGAGTTTGCTAGTTCTTCGTTACGACGGATGGTATCTTTGTAGAAAGTGTTTCCTCCATCAATCAATATATCTCCCTTGTCGAGGTGGGGAAGAAGAGCTTGGATAGTTGCGTCTGTACCAGGTCCAGCTTGAACCATCAGCATGATACGACGAGGTTTTTCGATTGAGTTTACAAAGCTTTCAACGTCATAGCTTGGCACAAAGTTCTTTTCAGGATGGCAAGCAATTACGTCTTCTGTTTTTTCTTTACTACGGTTGTAAATGGCAACTGTATAACCACGAGATTCGATATTTAGGGCAAGGTTACGACCCATTACGGCCATACCAACGACACCAAAGTTAGCTTTTGTCATGTGACACTCCTCTTGTTTAATATGTTTTATTTTATCATTTTTACCTATGAAAGGAAAGAATTTTGTAACGGAGTCCTAATAGTCCAAGTCATCTGCATGACCAGAACCATTCCCTACAAAGTAACCTGTCTTACAGTTGAGGGTGAAGAGATAGGTTCCATCTGGTTTATAGAGGTTGTAATAACCATTTCCGTTTACGATATTGACACGTTCTAGGATATATTGATTTCCAGTGATATAGCCACGAGCACGTGATGTTGCTAGAACTTGTTCCAATACACCATCCGCAAAGGTCCAAGCAGGGTTGTTGCTATCGTCTACAGCTGATTGGTTGTAAGGTACACGACTAGCACTTCTTTGAAGATTAACCCCATCGCCAGACAAACCACCATTTGTGTCTCTAGCTGGTGCCGCGGTGCTTGTTGAAGGTGTCGTACTGCTTGCATTGCTCTCTGTAGCTGAACTTGAGCTTGCTTGACTCGTGCTAGAGCTCGAACTTGAGCTGGAAGCACTGGTTTGTTGACTCTTTCCAAGACTAATGGCCTTATCCAAGAGTTTGTCTAGTTCTGTGTTCCCTGTCTTGATTTCTGTAAATTTAGCATCCGCCTTGGCCTTAGCATTAGTATCCAAGACTCCGTCCGTAATAGCTGGACTTTCAAAGAGGGCATTAACATCTTGAATAGCCTTGATTTGAGTTGCTAGGCTATCATATCTTGACTTAGCTAGTGTATAATCACGGCTACCTTCTAACTTATCTAGCAAGGTTTTCAGTTGGCTCAATTTATCAAACTGGCTGTTTTTCAGAGCTGTCTTATTAGCATCTGTATAGAAAGTATCATAGAGATCATTGAAGTCTTTCAAAGCTGTTTGTGTCCCTTGATCATCCGAAGAAGCTGCTTGAGAAGACTGGATTTCTTGGTTTGAACGAGATACTTGACTGTAGACATAATATGTTCCAGCAAGCACAAGGATTGCAGCTACTACCGAAGCAATGATGATGACACCTTTCTTCTTAGAGCCTGTTTCAGGTTCTGTTTGAGCCGAACGTGATAGAGGTGTATAGGTCTCCTCTTCTTGTTCCTCATTTATTTCCTTGGGCTCTGTTTCTATTAAAACGAGAGGCTCTATTTCAGCATTTTCTTCATCTTGAAGTGGGGGAACAAACTGAGTAGTCTCATCATTTTCTATCTCTTCAATAGATTCCTCAGCAACCACGTCTGAATCGTCTACCTGATCAGAAGGTTCATTTGATTCACGAACTTCTTGGATCATTTCCTCTAGGTTTTGAGTAGAAGCTAGCTCTTCTTTTTTAAACTGACGAGTTTCAAACTTGTCGGCTTCGATTTCTTCACGGTGCTGTTTGATGTATTTGTCTAAGATACTGTCCTCAGGCAATACTCCTGCTTCGACCTCTTCATTCTTACGAATGACTTGACCAACAGTCAAGTCTTTTGCTTCGTCAAAGTCGAATTGTGGTTCTTGATGTCCTTTTTTATGACGATCACGTCTTTTCTTACTCATGAGTTCACCTTTCTATTTTACCTCTTGGCGTTTGACACGCTGACCAAAGTATTGATACAAATCCACTTTTAAGGTCCCGTTATAGAGTTTTCGCTTTTTATCAGCTGGACTTCCGTACTTGCTTTCAAAAGCTTCGTCACTCGTCAGGATAAACTTACTCCACGTTTTCAGTGGTGCAAAGACTTGTCCCATCTCAGCATAGAGCTTGGTAACTCCTGCATCATCAGACAAACGTTCCCCATATGGTGGATTGGAAATGATAACGCCATTAATCTTGTCTGTGCGCAAGTCCTGTACCCGCATTTGCTTAAAGGTGATATCACCTGCGACGCCTGCTGCTTGAGCATTTGCCTTAGCAATTTCCACCATGCGAGCATCGATATCACAGCCCATAATGTCCAGCTCAAGTTCACGATCCATTTTCTTAGCCGCCTCTGTGCGAACTTCTTGGATTAACCGATCGCTGACCCAGTTCCATCCCTCAAAAGCAAAGGAACGGCGAAGGCCTGGAGCCATTTTTCTGGCAATCATAGCCGCCTCGATACAGAAAGTTCCTGAACCACAGGTCGGATCAATCAAGGGCTTGTCTGGATACCAGTTAGAGAGTTGTAAAATGGCCGCTGCCATATTTTCCTTGATAGGAGCTCCACCCTTTTCCGTACGATAACCGCGTTTAAAAAGGCTAGAACCTGTAGTATCAATCATGACGGTTGCCACATCTTTCAGGATAGATACCTCAATCTTAAACTCGGGACCAGTTTCCATCAAGGGAACTCCTTCTGGGCGGGCATAGTGTTTTTGTAATTTCTTCACAACAGCCTTCTTAGAGATAGCCTGAACACTAGGCTCGTTATGAAGTTTAGACTTCACACATTTTGCCTTTGATATCGGGAAACGTGCTCCTAACGGAAGATAGTTTTCCCAATCTAGAGCAAAAACACCTTGAAAAAGCTCTTCAAAAGTCTTAGCTGGAAAACTTCCGACTACAATCTTGATGCGATCCGCCGCGCGAAGCCAAAGGTTGGTCTCGATGATTGCCTTCACATCTCCTTGAAAGCGGACACGCCCATTTTCAACCTGGCAATCATAACCAAGGTCTCGCACCTCACGTCCAACGACAGCCTCAAGACCCGCCGCAGCAGTTGCGATTAAATTAAATTGTTCTTTCATTTCTAGTCTTGCAAGACCTTTCTCTTGTTCACTTTAAAAAATGAGGTTGAGAAAGATTTCTCAGCCCCAACCTATATGCAATTTTCTATAAGCCATGTTTTGTTCCAGAAGTGACTAGGACCACTTCCTTCGATAATCATCTGTCTACCGCTAACAGCATAAATCTGCTAGCAGTCAGAGTACTACGTTCGTTTCCGTGCACTCCATGCCCCGACCAAAATTTGGGTTGCTAGCTTGAGGGGTTTACCGCGTTCCACTCTCTCTGTTTCCAGAAAGACTCCGTCACTGTGGCACTTTCAAGCCTATTCTGACCTATCCGAAGACTTAGCCATTTCGACTGCCGTAACGATTTCTCGTCCCTAGGCTTATGGATTCGCCTAGCACAAACACTACAGGCATCACAGCCTGTGCTAGCATGGACTTTCCTCATGAAAAGAGAACCTCTTCACGCGATTATCCAAAAATTGCACTCATTCCTTAGTCAATTATAAATCTTGGTTGTCTAAGATTTGCTTACCAAATACTTCTTTTTCGAGACGATTTAAGCGTTTCAAAATATCAAAGTTTGTCATTGAAGTAGAAGCTGTTACTTCAATAGAGTCTGGTTGAGTTGGAGCCACCTGCGGTTTACGAGATAATTCTTCCTTCAAATCAGCAATCTCTTGACGAAGGGATTTGACCAAAGCTGCGTAGGTTTCATAATCCTTAATCACATCATCTAGGAATTCATCTACCTCTGCTTTGCTGTATCCACGTACTTCACGTCCAAATTCTTGTTCAAAAATATCTTTCGCTGAAAATATAATACTTGCCATGTCTCTCTCCATTCTGGGTTACTAGTATTATTATATAAAAAAAGACAAGTAAAAATCAAGGTCAAAGGCTTACTTTTCAGAAAAATTTTCTACTATTTCATTCAAGTCCTCAAATGTTAATCTTCTTGTAACATAGTCCGCTTGATTTTTCATCATTTGGTAAAAATATCGTAACTTGGTTTCGTTTTCTTCGTCGTAAAAAAGGTAACAAGTATCTGTATTTTCCAGCAGAAATTTCTGATAATCGCGTAGTTGTCCCTTGTGCTCATATTGTGGATAGGCGTATTTGACAAAATCAACCTGCTTGAACTCACTCAATTTCGCTTGATTTGCTTCATTCCAATTACTGCCATGGGTTTCAAAATCAAAAATGGTCGCCAGCTGAAATCCATAATCTGCTTTCATTTCTTTCGCTACCTGAAGCGCCCAGTACTCAAAGCCCAAAGTCCCTGTAAAGACAAGCCATGTCACCCCATCCTCAGCTAGACGTTCCAGGTCTCTCCGAATGGCTGTTTTAATAATATCAACGCGAATATCCTTGTCATTAAAGAGACCAAGGTCGAAGGCTGAATAGCCTAAAATCAAGGCTGATGTCATTTTTAACCCTTTCTTTGTAAATTTATGATATAATAGAGTGATGTTATTGTACCAATAAGGAGAATTATGGTCAACTATCCACATAAAATTTCATCTCAAAAGAGGCAAGCACCCCTGTCACAAACTAAAAATTTCGCAAATCGGGGAATGTCTTTTGAAAAGATGATCAATGCTACGAACGACTACTATTTGTCGCATGGGTTAGCTGTTATTCACAAGAAACCGACTCCCATCCAAATCGTACGTGTCGACTATCCCCAAAGAAGTCGTGCCAAGATCGTTGAAGCCTACTTTAGACAAGCCTCAACTACTGACTATTCAGGGGTTTATGATGGATACTACATCGACTTTGAAGCAAAGGAAACCAGGCAAAAACATGCAATACCGATGAAGAATTTTCATCTCCATCAGATCCAGCATATGGAACAAGTCCTTGCCCAGCAAGGAATCTGCTTTGTACTCCTTCACTTTTCTTCTCAGCAAGAAACCTACTTATTACCGGCTATTGACTTGATCCGTTTCTATCATCAGGATAAGGGACAGAAGTCAATGCCACTTGGATATATTCGAGAAAATGGATATAGGATTGAGCCTGGTGCCTTTCCTCAAATTCCCTATCTCGACATTATCAAAGAACATTTACTAGGTGGTAAAACAAGATGAACAAACAAACTTTTCTGCGAATAGCTAAGTATGTCAGTATCAGTCTCTTAACTGTATTTATCGCAGCTGTAATGCTAGGTGGAGGTCTCTTCCTCTACTATGTTAACAAGGCTCCCGAACTTTCTGAAAGTAAACTAGTCGCTACAACGTCAAGTAAGATCTATGATAGCAATGACGAGCTTATCGCTGATCTTGGATCGGAACGTCGGGTCAATGCCCAAGCAAACGAAATACCGACCGATTTGGTCAACGCTATTGTTTCGATTGAGGACCATCGCTTCTTTAATCACCGAGGAATCGACACGATCCGTATCCTAGGTGCTACCCTCCGAAACCTTCGTGGTGGTGGAGGTCTGCAAGGAGCTTCCACCTTGACACAGCAGTTGATTAAATTAACTTACTTCTCTACGTCAACTTCTGATCAGACTCTTTCTCGTAAGGCCCAGGAAGCTTGGTTAGCTGTTCAGCTAGAACAAAAAGCGACTAAACAAGAGATCTTGACCTACTACATCAACAAGGTTTACATGTCAAACGGTAACTACGGAATGCAGACAGCTGCCCAAAGTTACTATGGCAAGGATCTCAAAGATTTAAGTATTCCTCAACTGGCTCTCCTTGCTGGTATGCCTCAGGCTCCAAACCAGTATGATCCATACTCGCATCCAGAAGCCGCTCAAGAACGTCGTAATCTCGTCCTCTCTGAGATGAAGGGGCAAGGTTACATTTCAGCTGAGCAATATGAAAAAGCGATTAATACTCCGATTACAGATGGACTTCAAAGTCTAAAATCGGCTAATAGTTATCCTCCATACATGGACAACTATCTCAAAGAGGTAATCGATCAAGTCGAACAAGAAACAGGCTACAACCTCTTAACAACTGGTATGGACGTCTACACCAACGTTGATCCTAAAGTTCAACAACATCTCTGGGATATCTACAATACCGACGAGTATGTCAACTATCCTGATGATGAAATGCAAGTAGCTTCAACGATTGTGGATGTGACAAATGGGAAAGTTATTGCTCAGTTAGGTTCTCGTCACCAATCAAGCAATGTTTCCTTCGGAATCAACCAAGCTGTTGAAACCAACCGTGACTGGGGTTCTACCATGAAGCCGATCACAGACTATGCTCCTGCCTTGGAGTATGACATCTACGACTCAACTGCTTCGATTGTACATGATGTTCCATACAACTATCCTGGAACAGATACCCCTGTTTACAACTGGGATAGAAGTTATTTTGGAAACATCACCATCCAATATGCGCTCCAACAATCACGGAACGTTACAGCCGTAGAAACCTTGAACAAAGTCGGTTTAGATAGAGCCAAGACCTTCCTAAATGGAATCGGTATTGACTATCCAGATATGCATTATGCCAACGCGATTTCAAGTAATACGACTGAGTCAAACAAAAAGTACGGAGCAAGTAGTGAGAAAATGGCTGCTGCTTACGCTGCTTTTGCTAACGGTGGTATCTACCATAAACCAATGTATATCAATAAAATCGTCTTTAGCGATGGTAGCTCAAAAGAATACGCTGATCCTGGTACTCGTGCCATGAAAGAGACGACCGCCTATATGATGACAGAAATGATGAAGACTGTCTTGGCATACGGAACGGGTCGTGGTGCTTATCTCCCTTGGCTACCTCAAGCTGGTAAGACTGGTACATCAAACTATACAGATGATGAAATTGAAAACTACATCAAAAATACTGGTTATGTAGCTCCAGACGAAATGTTTGTTGGTTATACTCGCAAATATTCAATGGCTGTGTGGACAGGTTACTCAAACCGCCTTACTCCTATCGTTGGTGATGGCTTCTATGTTGCAGCTAAGGTTTACCGTTCAATGATGACTTATCTGTCTGAGGATAACAACCCTGGCGACTGGACTATGCCAGAAGGTCTCTATCGAAGTGGTGAGTTCGTCTTTAAAAACGGTGCTCGTTCTGCATGGACTGCTCCTGCTCCGCAACAGGCTCCAACACCTGAAAGTTCGAGCTCGACATCAGAAAGTTCAACTTCACAGTCAAGCTCATCTACTCCAAGCACGAATAATAGTGCAAACAATAATACCAATAGCCAGCAACCAAATACAACGCCTGGTCAACAAAACCAGAACCAAAATCAGAATCCTCAACCAGCACAACCATAACATTTATCACCCAGAAAAATCTGGGTGATTTTTTCATAGCACTATTGCATCTATCTGCTTAACAAAAGCCTGAGAAGACATCTTCTCAGGCTTTTTCTGTACTATAAACCTCATTGGGAAAGATAGGAAACGGATTTCGTAATCTTGTTAAGAGGTTTTACTAAATACTAGTCTTTCTTTGTTTTTGCTACAAAGAGAGCAGATAGGGCTAGGCTAACTCCTGCTAGGAAGAGGGCTGTGTCAGATTGACTCTCACCAGTTGCTGGCAAGATTTGTTCAGCTGTTTCTGGTCTAGCTATTTCTTGCTTATAATCTGGCGTCTTACCTTGATCGGAAGCTAAAGAGCTAAGTTTAAACTCAGGTTTCTCTACTGTTGGAGCGGCTTGATCGCCTACTGTCGATAATGATCCTGTGTACTCTGGAAGCTCATGTACCAAGGCTTCAGCTGCATTGACACCACCCTTAAACTCAGGTTTCTCTACTGTTGGAGCGGCTTGATCGCCTACTGTCGATAATGGTCCTGTGTACTCTGGAAGTTCATGTACTAGGGCTTCAACTGCATTGACACCACCCTTAAACTCAGGCTTCTCAACTGTCGGTGCCGCTTGGTCTCCAGCTGTCCCAAGTGGGCCTGTGTATTCTGGTACCTCATGCACTGCCGCTTCAACCGCATTCACACCACCTGTGAATTCAGGAATCTCAAGAACGGGTGCTGGTTCTTCACCCTTGCTTGATTGAACCGATTCTTCTGTCAATTCTTGATAGAAGCTCGCCAATTCATAAAACTCAGCCTTGCCACCTTCCCAGACTAATTTGACGTCTAGAAGAGAGCCACCATTTCGGATAGCGAAGGTTTGGAGACTAGATGTAATGGCACCGAGGTCTGTCCAACTGTCTTGACCATCCTTGAGTGTTCTAGCAAGAACACGTGCTTTCGCTCCTTCAGGAAGACTGGAAACGAGACGAAGGTGGTTGGCATTGGTTGGCTCAGATAAGTGATACACCAATTCGCCCTTGTCTTTTTCAGACTTGTAGCTGGTCAAGACTTTGCCGTCTACAAGATTATTATAAAGGTTGCCTTGGCTTTCTCCACTACTTCCTTCTACTGTTGGATCATTGATTGGTTTGACAAATTCGCCATCATTGATGACCAATTCTGTAAAGCCTACAAACCGGGCATCATAGTCTGCCGTATAGAGAACACGGAGATAGTTAGCTTTAACTGGTGTCGTCAATTCTCCTTCGATGTAGCGATTTCCTGGCATCTTAGAATCATGTGTCCAACCATCTGTCAATGAATCATCGTGTTGGCTATTGGCCACACCATCTCCCACTGTCACGACATCTGTCCAAGTTTTACCGTCTTGGCTGACTTGAATCTTACCATCACGAAGGTAGTTTTGAGTTCCGTCTTGGATGTAGGCTCTGATCTTCTTGATGGTACGTTCGCTACCCAGTTTCAAGGTTACGTGGCCATCTTTATGGGCATAGTCTGAAAACTCAACGAAGTTGTTGTAAACACCGTCAAATAGTTGATCTAGGTTGTTCAGTTTACGAACATCATTGCTTCCGTATGTTGGATGAATGCCCATAGTTGTAGATTCTAGTTTGGTTGGTTGTACTTCTTTGGTCGTCACAAGGAGAGAAGTGGCTGTCACAGCTTGTTCCTGATCTGTTTTATTGACCAGACGAACATAACGTACCAAGTGACTCACTACAGATCTGTCTGTCAACTGGCTAGCTGGCGTCCATTCTTGCGCATTTGCAGAGTACTCTAGAGTAAGAGCAGGGTTTGCCTGACCTTGGAGCTGGATGCTCTTGATTTGATGGATACGGTCAAGCTTCATACCTAGATAGCTATGAGCAGGGAGTTTAGTTCCAGCTGGAATTTGAAGTTCGTAACTGCCCAAGCTATCCACTACTGGTGTTTCCTTCAAGGCGTCGACGTTGGTGTCTGTTAACTCACTATTTCCAGAGCGTGTCTCAACAGAGAAGTCTTGGATACGCCACCAGAGGTCGAGGGCCTTGGTATTGCGTACTCGGATGTAACGAGCATTGATCGCTCTGGTCACTTCCTTGGTTTGTTCTCCTGATAGGCGATCCAACTCTTGCCATGAAGTTCCATCTGTAGAGTACTCAAGTACACCTGCGGCAAGCTTATCACCCGTTCCTTGGCGAAGACGAACTTTAGTGATTGACTTGACTTCACCGAGGTCAAGTTGTGCCCAAGCATCTACTGGTGTCGTATTGCTACCGTCAGCATTTGCCATCATGGCTTCTGTATTATCCTTGCCATCAGTGATTTGACGGGCTGAGGTATTTAGTTTGTAAACTAAGTTTGAGCTTAGACTAACTGTCGTTGCTTGTTGGCTACGAGATTTTTCAACTGAACGGTTAACTGCAATTTCCTGAACTGCAAACCAAGTGTTCTCGCGGTCTGCTGTCGCAATCATGCGAACTGCCTTAGCCTTGATGTTGAGATTCTCAAACTTAAGCAGGGATTCATTTCCGACATAGCTTGGCTCTTTCAAAGTTACCCAGTTGTCATTTTCATCTTGATACTGCACTTCTGCCTTACTAAAGGTATCACGTGGATTTGCCTGCGTTCCCATTGCAAAGGTCAAGGTTTGGATCGCTACCGGCTTGTTGAACTTCATACCAATATAATCACCTGTCTTGATGCTGTTTGGTGATTTAATAATCGCATGGGTTGCCAAGTCGCCATCCGTTACTTCTGCCAAACCACCTTCTACACCTGTTCGATTGGTAATAAAGGTACTGATGATTTGATCTGGATGCAAGACTTTTTGAACTTCAGACGCTAGAACTTCTTTCAGGGATAGGATAAATGGACGAATATGTTGAACACCCAATTCAGCCTTTTCCATATGGTCTACATAATGGAAGGTGTGAGTTTGAGACTGTTCGTACAATTTCAAACCTTTATAGTAGCTATCCCAGAGTTTAGCTGCATCGTTTGTAGCCATGGCTTCAGTTCCTGTAAGGAAGGCATCGAGAGCATTCATTTGGTCGATTGCATTATCCAACCAATAGTGGATTTGGGCAACCATCTTTTGGTCGCCTGATGCTTTGTAAAGTTCGGCTGCTTCTTTAATCTTGGCAAATTCAGCTCGCAAGGCTGCACGTTCGGCAGTCACATCCTGACCTGCTTTGAGCTTGGTCATGAAGTCTGTTAATTTTGGAGCCAAGTCTACAGATTCTTCTAGTTTGACGACACGATTATCCATGTTTTGGTTGATCATGTGCTTACCAAGTTCGCGGAAGGCTGCTGATACCTTGCTATCTTCAAAATGACCATTTTCTACAAAGTTGAAGGCAATGTCATTGATTTTCTTAGCTTCTTCTTCTGATTTCCACTGTTTCCATGAGTATTGAGCTCCTGCAAAGAGGGCAATCTTAGATGGTTCAGACTGTTGCATTGGGTTCAACATGATACCCGATAGCAAACTTGGATCCACATTTGGATGAAGGAATTTCTCACCACCACCTAGAATCAAGTGTTGTTTAGAGTTATCTGTTACAGGCCAGTTAATCCAAAGTGAAACTGGGCGATAGGTCTTGCCACCTGCGGATAGATTGTTCTTGAGAGTTGAAAGGAAGCTTTCAGAGACTTCACCCCAAATCTTACCACCCGTCAAGGTCATGGATGTTGAACTTGGGAGATTTTCATTGAGGGATTTCAACTCATCCTCACGTCCATTACCCCAATACTGTCCAGGAACAAAGATCATTTCTTTGCGAAGACCACTGTAAGTTCCCTGCATTTCAGTCAACCACTTGGTCATATCTTGCATCAAGCGGTTGTAGCTATTGTAGCCTCCGACTGGACTTGGTGCATCATCTGCAAGGATACCAAATTCGCGGACACCCACTTTCATCAACTGGGTAAATTTGGCCTTGATGGTTGCCAAATCTTCTTGGTAATGCGCTTCATTGCCAAAGCGGATGCGGTTGTTCATGAATGGATGGATAGTCCAGACATAGCGGGTTTTACTTTGATTTCCGACACGAGCAAGTTCACGAATTTCAGCTAGTTTTTCTTCTGGATAGAGTTCTCGCCATTTCTTGTTGTGGTATGGATCATCTTTTGGTGCAAAGAAGTATTGGTTCAATTTCAAATCGCCACCAAAACGCATGAGCTCTGCACGATCTGCGTTAGACCATGGGTTTCCATAGTAACCTTCGATGAAACCACGGTTCTTGAGCTCTGCGTAATCTTCTACTGTCACATTGCGAAGGACTGGCACTTGGCTTTCCTTGAGCATGTGTTTCAAGGTTGTCAAACCATAGAAGACCGCATCTGTGTCTTTTCCGACGATGGAAATCGAATTATCCTTGATGCTCAAGACATAGGCGTCAATCTTGTCAAAGAGGCCTGCTGAAACATTGGACAAGTTTTGCTCTGCTTGTGAACCTCGTCCATGCACTCCAAGATAGATATTGGTTGCGCCAGCGATTGCTGCCTTACCAGTTGTATAAGATACTTGATTGTCCTGCAAGACACTCTTCAAGCGATTACGAGTATAGATATCGAGTTGATCACCCATAACTAGATTGACTTGCTTACGAAGGGCTGTAACACCTTCGCCATAAGTCACTTTTTGTGGAGTTGGGAAGACCTTGTACTCTTTCTTGAGATAGTCTGCGCTCTTGCTAGCAGCTGCAATGCTGTCTTCGCTAGCTGGTTTACTTGCAGTGAATTGATCTGCCAATTCAACTGTTCCATCACCTGTTTGGTCTACTTTGGGTTTTTCAGGTGTAGTTGGTTTTTCTGGTTGACTTGGTGCAGGCGTTTCTTGCTCTTCTTTAACAGGTTTCAATAGATGAACTTCAGCTGCACTTGCAAAACCACCAACGCCTTCCAATACTTTCAACTCAATCTTGTTTGTATGTACCGCCGTAAAGTTGACTGTTTTTTCTTGGGCGTTGTTGTCCCAGCTTCCTTCTGAAACCTTGACCATTTGGCCATCTTTTTGTGCGTAGATTTCGTAGCGCGTCACGACACCATTTCCACCACCTGGTCGTGGGAGATAAGTCAAACCATTGACTTTTTCTGCTTCTTTCAAGGTCATAGTAAGGGTGTATGGCGCAGTGTCACCAGTCCACTTAGTATGCCAGAAGGTATTTGGATCATTGTCAAAGGCCTTTTCAACAGCGCCTTCAGTTGCGTTTCCTGGAAGTTGCTGACTGCTTGCGGTTGCAGTAATCTTATCATTTGAAATCAAACGAGGATTTACAAATGGTTTGTCTGACAACTCTGCGCTATGCAAGATTCCTTTGAAACCACCGATGCTTTCAAGCGGTAGTACCAAGCTATTGTGGGCAAAGCGAGGGTGGGCTGGATTTGCAATACGCTCAATCTTTTCACCATCCACATAGACTTCTGTAGATTGTGGTTTGGTCACGATGGATATTTGATAACGTTTGTTCTTTTCAAGTTTTTTATTAAATTGGATATGGAACTGTTCAAACTGGTAAGCAAGGTAGCCGTCTTTATCAGCTAGATAGATACGGTTGTCCCCACTTGTTGAGAAGGTTTGTTCTCCGTCTCCAGTGACGGTTACATCAAACTTCAAGACATGACTTGGACCAACATCACCTGCCAAGCCTTCGATACTGCTGTCTTTCTCAAAAGCCAATCCCTGTTCGCTTGCCTTCACCTTCTTGCTTGCATAGTTCTTGACTGTTTCAGAATTGATGGTAAACAAGTCGCTTTGATCAATCTCTTTATCAGGATTTGACTGTGGCGCATAAGGACTCGTTGGTAGGGTGCGTTCTGCAAAGGTCGCAGCTGCACGGTCAGATCCCCAAGTGCGTTCTGCAGTGGTTTGCATGCTCTTGAAGAAGCGTTTAAAGATATCATAAGAGGTCAAACCGGTCTCATGAAGGTCGATATTATCATTCCAAACTGCGTGACCACCACCAAGGATACTTGGATGAGAAGCTGGTAGAAGTGGACCTCCACCTGTTCTAAAATCATTTGGTGTCCAGCTATTGTACTGACGTTCGTAGTTAGCATAGTCCCCGTAGGCTGCTTGACTATTGCTTCCACTTGGCACACTATAGGTCGGTACATCTGTGATGTTGATAATCTTAGCTCCCTGAGCAATGGCTTCATTTGGTCGTTGCCATCCGATACTCCAGATATCAACCTCTACTCCGTTCCAATCAACAGGTGTGTTCCCACGTTTCGCACTGAGAGACCCCCAGATACGAGGGGTGTAACCTTTTCCTTTAATGTATTTGATAAGGTCATTGACATAGCGGCGATAACTTTCTCTGCTGCCATAGTATTCATCCGTTCCGATATGAACCGTGGACACGCCATGAAGTGGTGCATCTGGACCATCGAGGAGTTTATCATAAACTGATTTGACAAATTTAAGAGTTTCTTCGTACTTGTTATCCAAGTCTAGCATGGCTACGCGCTCGACATTGTGCTTGCCTGCATAATCACTCAAACTACCTTGATACATAAGGTCTGGACGAACTTTGACAAATGATAGAGCGTGACCTGGTGTGTCAATTTCTGGCACTAGGTTGATATGAAGAGCCTTGGCCAATTTAATCAGATTTTGCATTTCTTCCTTGGTATAATGCTCATCTGATGTCAATTTTTGACCATTCTTACCAACAATATCTGTCTCCACACGGAAACCAGTCTTAGCATGTTCAAGGATATACTTGAGTTGTTCTTCTGGACTTAAATTCTTACCTGCCAAGTGTTCCTTTAGGAAGATATAGTTATCGTTGAGGTGCAACTGCAAGTCGTTCATCTTGTAGTAAGCCATGTTGAGCATGATGTCCACAAGGGTGTCGTAAGGGATAAATTTACGACCTGTATCCAACATAAAGCCACGGTGGCTGAAACTTGGGAAATCACGAATTTCGCCATTTTGTAGGTCTGTTTCTCCCATTTGAAGAAGAGTACGAGTGGCGTAGAAGGCTCCTGTGTTTGTGGCAGCTTCGATGGTAATCACATCATTTTGGATAGTGATGCCATACCCTTCTTTACCATAACCCTTGTTTTCAACCTTTTTAAATTCGATTCGTTTTTGAGCTTGCTTGTCACCTGTTGCTAGTTCCAATCCACGGCTGGCAAGGTCTGACTGATAGAAGGTTGCAGCCTGATCAAAGCCAGAATCACCCGTCGCAAGGACTGTATCTGAAGTGATAGAAGATTGGCCTTCTTTCCCATACCATTGTTGAACAGCTGGTGCTACTTTTGGTTTCACACCCACACCTTCGTCCTGATGTAGGCCCTTGATGACTACTTCAAATTCCTTAGTGAAAGTATGACTGTCTCTGATTTGTTGGACCATGACCTTGACGCGTTGATCTGTCAGAGGTTTATGGATGTGATTTTGAAGGTCAATTACACCTTGTTTATTGCTTCCGATGAGACTGACTTTTCCTGGTAAAGTTGGTAAGACAAGAGACTGTTCATCTTCTGCTACTGTGAGTTCGGTTACTTGGCGGATATCCGTTACCTTACTATGGTCCGGAACGTTTGAATAAGCTCGAATTTCTTGGATACCAACGTTTCTCCAACCCATTGTGCCCGCTTGATAGTCGTTAATTTCTAACTTAAGATATTTAGCTTTGATACTTTCTGCTAGATCTACTTTCTCATCTAAAACAGGTTCTCCAGTCTTGGTATGAGCGAGTTTCCATTGTTTTTCTCCGTTAGCGCCCACGTCTTCTTGACCTGCGTAATAGAGACTCCAAGATTTGATATTTGGATCATTTTGCCCATTACGAAGACGACGATCCCAGTCTATTTCTACATGCTTGATAAGGGTAGTTTTGGGAAGAGTTAATTCAAAAGTTGGTTTTACTGCATCTCTATCTGTAGCCCAACGGGTATTGTCATCTCCATCGATAGCCTTATCTGCAGTAAAGTTGGTCCCAGTCTCATGGTTGCTTGCCTGAGCAGTAGCACCTTCGAGATGGTTGACATCTTCTCTATCTTCGATTGTCTTCTCAGCTGGTTTTACTGCTGGTGTAGTGGTTTCCGCAGGTTGATTATCCGCCTTTGGTGTTTCAACCGGTTTGGGCGTTTCTGCTGGCTTGGGACTTGCGGGACTTGTCCCTGGTTTTGCCTCTTCACTTGCTGCAGGATTGGTTCCCTCATCAGTCGCTGGAGTTTCTTCATGACTTGCTTCTGTTGCAGCTTCTGCATCTGCTTTTTCCAGCGCAGCGGCTAAATCATCTGGTAACTTATCCAGGGCTTGAACATGAGTGATACTTCCCTCTGTCTCTGAAGGTGTTGCTGTTTCTGCCGCCTGAACCATATTGGCGCCAAAGATACTAGCACCAATCATAACGGAGGCTGCACCGATTGCAAATTTTCTTATACTATAGTGACAGCGTTTCTCAAAAAAATGTCTATCCATCTTTCTCCTATTCCTTTCATCCGCATACATGAGTAAGCGGTATCATTTCTCCTTTGAAAAAGGAGAGAACCAAGAGGTCCTCTCCGGCTGTTTGTTCCTTTTTGATTCGAGTTGCTTTGAACTGCTAAAACCAAATCTCATTAATCTTCTTTACGTTTTGTCGCAAGAACCCCAGCAGATAAAGCGATGCTCACACTTGCCAAGAAGAGGGCTGCTTCTGAACTATGTTCTCCTGTAGCAGGAAGTTGCTCTTCTTTATCTTCCAGAGTTTTGGCATCAACTACTGGGCTTGGAGTGAGCGGGTACTCAGGTTTTTCAACTGTTGGAGCTGCTTGATCTCCAGCAGTAGCCAATACACCTGTGTAGGCTGGTTTCTCGTTTACCAAGGCTTGGACCGCATTGACGCCACCCTTAAACTCAGGGACTTCATTTGCAGCTGCTAGAACCGCATTGGCTCCACCCTTGTATTCTGGTAATTCGTGAACCAAGGCTTGAACTGCATTGACGCCGCCCTTGAACTCAGGAACCTCATGTACAGCTGCTTCTGCTGCATTGACGCCGCCTTTGAACTCAGGTAGGTCATGAACAGCCGCTTCTTCTCCAGCTGTTCCGTAAGGACCTGTATATTCAGGAACTTCAAGAACAGGAGGTTGCTCTTCACCCTTGCTGCTTGTAGGAGCGTCTGGTTTAGCAGCCTTATCTTGTAATTGGTTGAGATAGTCTGCGAAGTATGCCACCATTCTTTCCGTCAAGAGATGGTTATCCGTCGCATATTTCATGCTTGCCTGAACTCCAGCCACTTCCTCTTGATTGTCTTTGTCTGTCAATTTCTGCGCCTTAGCCAAAGCTGCTTCATAGCCAGACATGTCAAGTGGTGTTTCTGCTACCTGTGGACGAGTAAAGATGAGTTCCGCTGCAGATTGGTATTTATCGCCACCATCTCCGTAAGTCTTGGTACCAGTAAGGACAATTTTCTTAGCCTTGATTGTCTTGCCAAAGTCAATGTCTTTTGGTTTGTTGTTATTTGGCCAATCTGTCACTGTGAAGGTATGTTCTTTACCAGACTCATCTGTGATAACCAGTTTCACATCTCGCAAGTTTCCATTTGAATCAGAGGCACGTGGAACATAACGAAGTCCTGTGATTTCAGTAGGTTCTTTCAAGACCATAGTTGCAGGCTTGCCTACATCTCCACCATTCCAAGATGTATGCCATAGACTAGACACATTACCATCAAAGGCATTCTCAAGACCTTCACCTGGTTGAGCTGGCGCATCCAAACTTTCAAAGTCTTCTGCTACCAAAGCTGTCTTCTTCTGAACCAAAGCATTCTTCAAAGCTTCAATCTTGGCAATCTCTGCACGCGCCTCTTCCACGCTAATATCATCATCGGCCTGACTGAGGTTAAAGACCGCCTCCTTCAAAGCATCCATAGACTCTTTCGTATAGTTGGTCATGGCAACCGTTGGCAAGTAGTTCTTGAGAGCATTTTCTGTCAACATCTTACCTGTTAGGGTAATTTCCTCGATGTGAAGATTGTCCATCATGAAATCGTTGTAACCACGGAAGTTGGCATTTCCGCCAGCATCTCCATGAGTATTGCTTGCGTTTCCAGTTGAGTAGATACCTACCCAAGTATCGCCTGTTTCTGCACCTGTCACGAGGAAGGTTGCCTTCTTGGCTTTCTTAGAATCTGTCCAAGTATTTGGCAATTCATGCATTTCCAAGTTGCTTGCTTGAGTACCACGACGACCTGACTGGAATTCTCCCTTACCAACTACAAAGGCATAGGTATTGTCAGAACCTGCTTCATATTCAAAGGTTACGCGATAGGTCTTACCTGCTTCAAAGCGGAAGTTTTGCGGAATAGTTTGGTAAACCAAGTTACGACGGCTCACTAGTCCGTTAGTCTTCAATGACCAATTTCCATCGATAACATCATCGACTTTCTTACCGTTCCAACCACGCTGTGTATATGGATCGTGTTTTTCAGACAAGTGAGTGCGGTTATCTTCGACACCTTCGACACCACCTACTACAAATGGGAAGATACCTTGAGCTACATTTTCAAAGTCTTGCTTGAAGGTTCCTTGACCTGTATCGTGCTTGTCTCCGTACATGCTTGAATTATTTTCAAAGGTACGAATTTCATCAAAGTAAGTTGCTTCATCACCAGCTTCACGACTCAAAGTAAGAGTAACGTTTGATACGTCTGATCCAGTTGTAAAGAAGGCGTACATATTTTGGAAGTAACTTGTATCATCAACTGTAGCATTTTCACGGCGATTGTTATGAGCATAAGCTTTGATATAGTTGAGAGCGAGTGACTTATTGGTATAGGTAGTCACTTCTTTCTCGCCAGTATTCACTGTGATACTTGCCTTAGCATTACTACGGTTATCAACACCGACATAAACCGCATACTTGGTATTTGGTTTCAAGCCAGTCAGTTTCTGAGTAAGGCTGACCTTGCTCTTATTGCCTTGGATACGAAGCATTTCATTTGCACCCTGTGATTTGACAATTTCTGCCTTAGAAGCATCACCAGAAATGGTCCAGTGTTTCAAGGTTCCACTGTTAAATCCTTGGTCATAGATGTGCATGCCTTCGCTCCATGACATTTCAGGATTGGTTTGTTTTGAACGGTAAAGAACGTATGGTTGATTTGCTAGAAGGTCTAGGGTAATCTTGCCATCTTTTACAGTTAATTCTTTCTCTTCTGTCTTACCTTGGTCAGTTAGCTTGTAAAGGTAAACCTTGCTATTTGCCCAATCGCTTGGAAGTGTCCAAGTTGTTGCACTAGCTTGCGTATTGAAGTAGTACATTTTTTCCTTATCAGCAGGAAGTTTCTTACCATTCGCATCCCAGTTCCAAGGAGTCAAGTAAGCTGAACCATCTTGGATGACACGTCCGTTAAGCGTTACTGTACGTTCGCGGTATTGCGGGCTATTGACATCGTTTGACTTACGAGTCACAACAACCTTGTTACCTGCTGTATCAACTAGCTCAACCTTCATTTCTGGAGTCCATTTATAGGTGCTACCATTATCGGTCATGGTAACTGGTGTACCATTTTCCCATTTACTTACAGTGAAGTGTTGGAAGTACTTAGTCATGACATCATGGGCAAATAAGTTGGTTACATAGCCATTGTAGTCGCTTCTTCCTTGCCAGCCTTCAAAGTCTTTCATGCTGTAACCACCTAGAAGTGGGTAGTTGGCTGCACCACCGTAACTTCTGTAGTCCCCAACCCAAGAATCTTTTTGGTGGTTGCGGATAAAGCGAGTGATAGCACTGTTGATACCTTTATTAGTGTAGCCACCATAGGTCAAGTCAGCTGCCCAGTGTTGGAAGGTAGAGTCGTATTCACCACCATGGCCCCACTCAATCGCAAAGCGCCAGCCTTGTTTGTTGATTTCTTTTGCAAGAACGTGGGTAGCCCAGGCACCGTTATCACCCGATTGACCATTGCCCCATACGTCCACATAGATAAAGTCGAGACCTTCACC
Organism: Streptococcus oralis subsp. oralis; assembly: GCF_002096435.1. GTDB lineage: Bacteria > Bacillota > Bacilli > Lactobacillales > Streptococcaceae > Streptococcus > Streptococcus oralis_AA. Next base: position 336,272 of record NZ_NCUI01000025.1, on the reverse strand, counting down.
AAGTTTTTTCTTCAAGTCTTCCCAGCGAGCCAAGCGTCCATGTGCTAGGTCATAAGCAGCATCAATGTTGATACCTTGGTCTAGCCAGTTCCAACCATAGCTGTAGCTTCCATCTGGATTCTTACGAAGAATATTTTCGTTAAAGTATTTAGACTCAGGATAGGTCTCAGAAGCGTTCACGTGAATACCTAGATGAGCTCCATATTTCTTCGCTTTTTCGATCAAGGTCTTGAAGTCTTCGACACCACCAATACGTTTACCAATATCAGCATAGTTCAAGTGTCCAGAGTCATGACCTTCACTACCATATCCTTTAAGGAGAACACCTTGCCCAAGACCATCTGTGTGGAGATTGATTTTCTTGATGCCATCCAAGGTCATAAGGAATGGGTTTTGTGCTTGAGAACCAAAGTTCATCGCGATACGGTAAGCAGTGATATCCTTGACTTTTTCCCAACCTTGAGGGTTGTTCATGATGCTACGATAAGCAATGGCACCATCTTGCCAGTCGACTTTGTTGTCAGCATTGGCATCTTCGGTGATAACAACCTTGGCACTTGGAAGTTCCTTGGTGTATTCTGGGAAAACAATGCCCTTATAAGCTTTTTCCCATTGCCATTCAGAACTTTGGATTCCCACATAGTTTTTATTTCCAACAGTTTGTTTGAATGCTGTCAAACGAGTCCAGTCATTCGAACCACCACCGTAGCTGTTTTGAGAGTTACTCCAAACACCTGCAGCAAGCTTATCTGTAGAAACAAATCCATACATGTAACCCTTAGCCAAGTTTTTCATTGGATTGGTTACAGCAATATGATCATCTCCACTGATATGAGTGTTGTTTGACATGGTTGCCCCATCAAACTTAGCACCAGCTTGCTCACTCGAAACAGAGACTAAAGCATTACCAAGGAAACTAATAGAAGAAAGCAGCTTTCTTTCATCATCAATCTTTTGACCTGGAGTGACTTGATTATGGTTGACAATCTTGGTCACATCAAAGTGCAATTGATTGTCCACAACTTGCAAACGAACTGTCATTTCTGCATTGATTAAGTGAGCATCATCGCGAAGCTTCATCAAGTATTCTGCTGTTGTCTCATTGATTTTTTTGTAAGTAACTTCAGGTGTGACTTCGTGTTTGTTGATAAATACTTTATTGAATTGTTGGACTTGTCCTGGCAAGGTATGCCCGTTCAAACTGTATTCTTTAATACGTGGGAAGGCTTGGTCAATCACTGCCTTGAGTACCTTAGACTGGATCGTATCATAAGTCACCTTGCTATCGTCAACGGCCGGACCTGTTTCTTTCTGGGCAGGAGTATCATCTGATTTTACACCTTCTTGATTGTCTGTTTTAACGCTGACAACTGTACGCTCATTGCCATAGGAAGCAGCTTTTAGGACGATTTTCTTCTCATTTTTGAGAGTTTCATTAACAGCTGCTGGCAAAGTGACCGTATCAAAAAGTTTCTCATCATTATTCGTTGCATTGAGTTGTCCATCTGACTTGAGGGTAATTGATAGGCGGTTAATTGATCCTGTCTCAGGCGCTGCTACACGGCCCCCCTTATACCAGGTGCTATCGGTTGGAGATTTATACTCCCAGAACCAGCCATCTTTGTCATAACCAACAAAAACATTGTTCTTGGTATCTTTAAATTTCAAGAAGACACCAAAGCGTGATTTGCCCTTTTCAGAATCATCTTTGAAGGTTAAATCAACCGTCGCATTTCCATTAGCATCAACTGTCAATCCTTGTTTTTCAAACAAGGCTGGTTTGCCATCATTGTCATTTTGGGCCGTTGAAGACAATTGATTGTAGCGAACACCCTTTTCTTCACGAATAGTGACGGTTCCTTGTTGCTCTTTATTCACTACTGTTTGCCATTCAGGAGTTACTGTCTTAGGCGTTTCAGGTTTAGCAGCTGCAGGTTTATCCTCTTTTGGTTTTTCTTCAGCCGGTTTCTCTTTCTCTTCCAAGTCTGCTGGTTTCACACTTGAAATTCCCTGCATGTGGTCTTGGATCCATTTTAGTTGAGCTGGTGAGAAGAGAATGCCGCCGCTCCGTTTTCCAACTACACCATTTTGGTGCACACCGACCAGTTTTCCTTCTGTATCAAAGATACCGCCACCACTAGCGCCCGGTTTTCCTCCTTGGTAACCAATCCCTTGGACACCTTCTCCGTATGGTTCCGCAAAATCAACTGTAGTATTGACAATCGGATTCAATTTCCCTTCTGGATAACCAAAGACATGGAGCTTATCTCCGATTTTCTTAACTACTGGCTTTTTGGTTACTTCAACAGGCGTATTTTCTAGAACTGTACGTAATCTCACTAGGGCCAAATCATTTTTGAAGCCCTTCAGGTAGCCTTCACGATCCCAATGAATGATATCTTTCTTACTAAACTTGACATCTGGCAATCCTGGATAAGAGATGCTATAGATATCTCCATCCCCTTGGTCATTATCCACAACCTTACGGATATTGCCGTCTTGGCTGTCTTTGATAAAGTTATGAGAAACCGTCAAGACAAGGTCTTTAGCAACGACAATACCGCTGCCTTCTCCTGATGGCGTCTTGATTTTAACAGTTGCGCCGTAGTTTAATTCCCCGTTAGTCGTTTTAGCTACATCTTCTGGAACAAGTTTCCCTGTATCTTGGGCCAATTGATCCTTTTCAACTTCACGCCCATTGTCTTCAGCTTTCTCCAACTTATCTTCTAATTCTTTTGGCAGATTGCTTGGCTTTTCAGACTTTTCTTTTTCTTGAGCCAATAACTCTTCTTCTGTTTGAGGGCCTTCAGTAGTTTCAGCTGAACCAGGATTCTGAGCGGCAGCTTCCTTGTCAAAATCGTGCCCCTCATCACTAGCCTTCTTATCCAAATCAGCCAGTTCACTCGGCAAATTATCTGTTGAACCAACTCTTGCTTGATCAGCCAATACTGGGCTAGCTGCGAAGAAAGTCGCTCCAATCATCACCGAAGCTACTCCAAGCGTAAACTTACGAATACTGAACTTACAGCGTTTTTCAAAAAATCGTTTATCCATGAACTCCTAAATCCTTTCATTTTCCAGTAAGCGTTTACATTTCTTTTTTAAAAAATACTCCTTTCTCTGAAAGTGCTATGCTTAACTGTTATAAATAAAAAATAATTGTACTTTTAATATAACAAATAAAAAGACAGAAAGCAATAGGAAATAGGTAAAATTCACTAAAATTTTCTATTTTCTGAACAGTGCTAACGCTCCGAATTTTAAGAATTGCTTTACAGCTATAATAAAATTCTATCTCAAAGAATCTAATAAACAGCTTTATTTCAAAAACAGATTCTTATCGGATAGAAACCATCAAAACAAGGACCGAAAATCAGATTTTTTATCATTTTTTTGCTATGATTAAATAGAAGAAAAGTTAAGGAGAAGACAATGATATTAATTACAGGTGCGAATGGTCAACTCGGTACTGAACTACGTTATTTACTAGATGAACGAAATGTGGACTATGTTGCAGTGGATGTGGCCGAAATGGATATCACTAATGCTGAAATGGTTGAGAAGGTATTTGCTGAGGTTAAACCAACTCTGGTCTATCATTGTGCAGCCTACACTGCTGTTGATGCTGCAGAAGATGAGGGAAAAGAACTGGATTTTGCCATAAACGTAACTGGAACTGAAAATGTAGCCAAGGCCTCTGAGAAATACGAAGCTACTCTGGTCTATATCTCGACAGACTACGTCTTTGATGGGAAGAAACCCGTCGGACAAGAATGGGAAGTCGATGACCTACCTGATCCGCAGACAGAGTACGGGCGTACCAAGCGAATGGGGGAAGAACTTGTTGAAACCCTTACGTCACAGTATTACATCATTCGCACTGCTTGGGTCTTTGGAAATTATGGTAAAAACTTTGTCTTTACCATGCAAAATCTAGCCAAATTCCATAAAACACTCACAGTAGTCAACGACCAACACGGCCGCCCAACCTGGACACGAACCTTGGCCGAATTCATGACCTATTTGACTGAAAATCAAAAAGCATTTGGCTACTACCACTTATCAAATGACGCAGCTAAAGACACCACTTGGTATGACTTTGCTGTCGAGATTCTTAAAGACAGTGATGTCGAAGTAGTACCAGTAGACTCCAGCAAGTTTCCTGCCAAGGCCAAACGTCCACTCAATTCAACTATGAGCTTGGCGAAGGCAAAGGCGACAGGTTTCGTCATCCCAAGCTGGCAAGATGCCCTCAAAGAATTTTATAAACAAGAAATAAGAAAATAAAAGATTACGACATACATAAAAAGCAAGAGACCATGAGGTCTCTTGCTTTTTAGTATCTGATTATTTAATCACTTGTTGCGTTTTAGCATAGTTAGCCTCTACCGCTTCTTTGTCAGATTTCCACCAGTCTTGGTTGTCTGTGTACCATTTGATGGTCTCTTTGAGACCTGCTTCAAAGTTGGTAAACTCGGGTTTCCATCCTAGTTCATCACGAAGTTTGCTAGCATCGATGGCATAGCGGAGGTCGTGACCAGCTCGATCTGTCACGTGGTCATAAGAGTCAGCAGGTTGTCCCATTTCCTTGAGGATGAGTTCCAACACTTCCTTATTGTTCTTCTCACCATCCGCTCCAATCAAGTAGGTTTCACCGATTTGACCCTTTGTCAGAATCGTCCAAACACCTGATGAATGGTCATTGGTGTGAATCCAGTCACGGACATTCTTACCTTCACCGTAGAGTTTTGACTTGATACCGCTCAAGATATTGGTAATTTGACGCGGAATGAACTTCTCAATGTGCTGGTAAGGACCATAGTTGTTTGAACAGTTAGAAATAGTCGCTTTAACACCAAATGAGCGCACCCAAGCTTTGACAATCAAGTCTGAAGCTGCCTTGGTTGATGAGTATGGTGAGCTTGGATTATACTTGGTTTCAGCCGTAAATTTCTCACCTGGACCTTCTCCATGACCCGGCAAATCTTCACGCAAAGGCAGGTCCCCATAGACTTCGTCAGTTGACACATGGTGGAAACGAAGATCGTATTTACGAGCTGCTTCCAAAAGAGTGTAAGTCCCAATGAAGTTGGTATGGATAAATGGACTAGGATCATTGAGCGAGTTGTCATTATGGCTTTCTGCCGCATAGTGAACGATGGCATCTGCTTGAGCAGCTAACTTATCTACCAAGGCTGCATCTGCAATATCCCCAACAACCAACTCAACACGATCACCTAAAATTTCTTCAATGTTGGCACGATTACCAGCATAAGTCAGCTTGTCCAGTACTGTCACATGAACATCTGGAAAGTTTTTGTAAACATAATGAACAAAGTTAGAACCGATAAAACCAGCTCCACCTGTCACGATGATGTTTTTGTATTCAGTCATTTTTATTCCTTAACTTTTTTACAAATCTTCTTTTCTTAGTGGTTTGACATCCTTAAGTAGGGGATGATGTTTATCAGCTTCTGAGACTTCTGCTGCTTCTAGGTTTTCCCACTCGATTCCCAAGGCTGGGTCTGCATAGTTGACAAAGGCATATTTAGGCTTGAGCTCAAGTGCCCAGTAGTCATTGACCAGATAGCTATAAGCAACTGTATCCGAGAGTACTTGGAAACCATTGGCTACGCCACGAGGGACAAAGATTCCCTTACTTGCATCAATCTCGGTCTGATAAACATTTCCAAAAGTCTCACCTTCACGTAGGTCAACCCAAGAACCCAGAACTTTCCCATCATCTGCTACTGAGATATACTTGTCCCAAGGTTCGGCATGGAGGCCTCGAAGAACATTTTTACGAGAAAAGCTGACATTGTTTTGCAGTTTCCCTTCAGCAAAGAAGCTTTCAGGGAAACCAAGCGGTAGCATCTTTTCTTTCTGGAAATTTTCCTTAAACCAGCCACGATTGTCACCATGAACTGGAATGTCGAACTCTAACAAACCTGGAATGGCATCAATCTTGTGCACTGCAAGTGTTTTACCGAAAAAATTATCTGTCATCTAGATTTCTCCAATCAAACGGAGCAGGTATTGCCCGTATTCATTCTTCTTGAGAGGTTGCGCCAACTTCAGCACATCTTCGCGGCTGATATAACCCATTCGGTAGGCAATTTCTTCCAGGTTGGCAACCTGGAGATTTTGCATTCGTTGAACCGTTTCGATATATTGAGATGCTTCTAACAGACTCTCATGCGTCCCTGTATCCAACCAGGCAAAACCACGACCCATAACTTCAACTGACAAATCCCCACGCTTCAAATAAGCATTGTTAACATCTGTGATTTCCAACTCGCCACGAGCACTCGGTTTTATCTGTTTGGCAATCTCCACAACGTCATTGTCATAGAAATAAAGACCTGTCACTGCATAGTTAGAGCGAGGATTCTTCGGTTTTTCTTCTATGGAAATAGCATTCATGTCTGTATCAAACTCGACCACACCAAAACGCTCTGGATCCTTCACTTGGTAGCCAAAAACAGTCGCACCCTTCTCTTTCTTGGCTGCCTTTTGAAGCATTTTGCTCAAACCAGGTCCATGATAGATATTGTCGCCCAAAATCAAGGCAACACTGTCGTCGCCGATAAATTCTTCACCGATAAGAAAAGCCTGAGCAAGTCCATCGGGACTAGGTTGTTCCGCATAGGAAAGCTTGATCCCAAATTCGGAACCATCCAAGAGCAGGTCCTTAAAACGGGGCAAATCCTGTGGTGTTGAGATAATCAAAATGTCCTTGATTCCAGCCAACATTAGGGTTGACAAAGGATAATAAATCATGGGTTTATCATAAACCGGCATCAGCTGTTTTGACGCAGCTCGAGTAAGTGGGTACAGGCGCGTTCCCGAACCACCTGCAAGAATAATACCTTTCATAATAGCGTCCTTTCTAGCTAATTATCTATCCTATATTATGTGTTATTTTGTCCTAAATTCTCTAAGGAATTTACTTCAATTTGGATAAGGCAGCTTTTAAATAGGCTCCGTCTCGAAGAGCAGCTCCAACCTTCCTAGCCTGTTCTGAAAGTTCCTTGTAGTCTTGAAGTGTCAAATCATCTAGTGCTTTTTGGAGGTCGTGTAGAGAATCAACTGCTAGACCACACTGTTTATCCAGAACAAAATGCGCAAGGGCAGACTCTTTCCAAACCACTAGAGGAAAGCCCGAAGCCAAATAAAGAGAAGCCTTGTGTGAATTGTTAAAACGTAGGTAATTTCCGTAAGAACCTTGGCAAGTTTCTGAACTATCACCATCCCACACCAAACCAAAACTACCTTCAAGAGCAGCTGGGAGGTCATCCGGCATAAAGGAACCAAAGTAGGTGGTGTTTTTCAATGCACGACTTTCATCATAGCCCACTCCATACAAGTTATAGGCTGGTTGTTCTGGTAAATTATAAAGATAACCTGACTTTGCAAGGTTCAAATTTCCAGCTACGATAATAGGTTGGTCTTTTTGAGGAAGAGCTTGTACCTCAAAGTTAGGAATCAGATAGTCAAAAATCTCCAAGCTAACCATTTTATCTGCTGGCACTCCTTGACCTACCAGCACTTTCTTCATAATCTCGTTATGAACGATAATCCCATCTACTGACGTTAGAGCTTTCTTCTCTTGGAAGTAATTTCTCACTTTATGACGAAATTTCACTTCTGAACCTGCTGCATGACGCAAGGTTTCAATATCATGGATCAAAAGATAGAATTTTGCTCCTCTTTTTTGCGCCTGCTTAATGAGTTGTGAGATGAAAAATGTATGGTGGATAATAGGGAACTGAATCACCAATTCATCTCCGGCTCCCAACTGATCAAACACAGACTTGGTCGCACGATATTTGTGTTGTTGAGCTTTAAAGAAATTCATCTTATACCAATTCTCAACCTTGAGCTCCAAGCCCTCATAACCCTCTGAGATTAGAATAGCTTCCACGTCATTTCGTGCCTTACTCCCTGCATTCTTTTCGTGTGCATTATGCAGAAATGAATCCTTCAGATAATATTTCACCTTTTCTCCCCTTTATCTGTGATGTTCTTAGATACTCCCTAGTTCTTCTTCTACCACATCCAATGCGCGTTCAACAGTCACGTGCATATCATAGTATTTATAATCTGCCAAACGCCCACAGAAGATCACGCGCCCATTTTTCTCAGCTTCTGCTAGATACTGCTCATAAATAGCATTGTTTTTGGCATCATTGATTGGATAGTAAGGTTCATCTCCTCTTTTCCAATCTGCTGGATATTCTCGAGTAATAACCGTCTTGTCCTGAGTCCCAAACTCAAAATGTTTGTGTTCGATGATTCGCGTATAGGGAATATCTCGCTCAGTATAGTTGACTACAGCATTTCCTTGATAATTTTCTTGGTCCAGAATCTCATGCTCAAAACGGAGACTGCGATACTCAAGTTCACCAAATTTATAGTCAAAGAACTGATCAATCATCCCTGTGAAGACAATCTTAGTTGCTGAAGCCTCCAAGTTCTCCCGATCTGCAAAGAAATCTGTATTGAGCTCTACTTCGATTCCGTCCAACAACTTTTCGATGATGACATTGTAACCACCAATCGGAATTCCTTGGTAACGGTCATTGAAATAATTGTTATCATAGGTCAATCGAACAGGTAAACGCTTGATGATAAAGGGTGGTAGTTCAGTAGCAGAACGCCCCCATTGCTTTTCGGTGTAGCCCTTGATTAGCTTTTCATAGACATCCATACCAATCAACTTAATGGCTTGTTCCTCTAAGTTTTTAGGCTCAACATCTTGCATGTGTGTCGTCTGCTCAGCAATCTTGTCCTTGACTTCTTGGGGTGTCTTTGTCCCCCACAAAGCATAGAAAGTATTCATGTTAAAAGGCAGATTGTAAAGATGTCCTTGATAGTTGGCAATAGGAGAATTGATGTAATTGTTAAACTCCGCAAACTGATTGACATAATCCCAGACCTTTTTATTAGATGTATGGAAGATGTGAGCTCCATACTTGTGGACATTGATTCCTTCAATAGATTGGCAATAGATATTCCCACCAATGTGTTCTCGTTTGTCAATCACCTTCACCTTCTTGCCGCGTTTGTTAGCTTCGTAGGCAAAGATCGCACCTGACAAGCCAGCACCGACAATCAAATAATCGTACATAAAATCTCCTTATTTCTTTAAAACACTTTTTAGTTCTTGAAAATCCAAGACACGTAAGAGCAAAACCAAGCCACCATAGACTAGGAAGCCAAGGGCAGCATAAATCAAGACATTCACAACAGACGAGAAGTGCATGAAAGCTTGTGCAGAATACAGGGCGCCGTACATCAGTAGTGCTGCTAGAAGTATTTTTAACATGGACGGTAGAATCTTGACCTCTTTTAGATACGAACGTGTAAAGTAGAGTTGGATCAGCCAGACCAAACCTTCAGTCGCAACAGATACAATTGAAGCTCCAATATAGCCCAGAGGCGGGATCAAGAGGAGATTCAAGCCCACACTAAAAACAGCTGGAATAGTTGTTGATAGCATAAATTCACGATTCTTATTGTGAGGAATCAAGATTTGAATTCCCATTATATTGGTCCAGCCAATAAAGAACATTCTAAAGACCATGACGGCAATCGCATAGCGAGCATCTTGGAAGTCTTGCCCCAGGAAAAAATTAACAAAATCTTTGTTAACAATCAAAATCCCCGCAATCATTGGAAAGATAACCAAGTTATACACTAAGAAAGACATTTCATGTAGCTTGTTAACCGCCTTTTGATTGCCTGATGAAAGGAGATTAGAGACCCGAGGCAACATAACACTACCAAGCGACGTTACCAAGGTCAATAAAATATTCAATAATTTCAAGGCTTGATCATAGATCCCGACATCCTTGGTCGAAGACAAGGCACCCAACATGGTGCGATCTAGCGTGATGTAGAGCGAAATGGCAATCTGTGGCAGAAACAAGAGAATAACTGGTTTGATATGCTCTTTGGCATAGGCTATATCCAGATGCGGCTTGCGAATGTGTTCCCGAGCAGGAAGCCACATACTCAACTGACCTAGTAGATCATAGGCAACCAAGAGGATGATATACAAGTACAAGTCAGATGGTTTCTTAACAAATAGGAATATCGATACAACACCTAGAAGTTTGACCATTGTGTTACGAGCTGTGATTTTTTTGAAATCTTCTAACCCTTGAAAAAGCCAAGAAATATCAAAACCACGAGACAGCAAACTAAAGCCAAGTATATAGGCAATTGGATTGTTCATCGACGGCACAAGCAAGCAGACAACTATATAAAGCGTAACCGCTAAACAGGTTGAAAGGACTTGTAAACTGTAAATACCCCAGAAGGTCTTTTCGACTTCCTTACGATGGCCGGAAATTTCCTTTGTCCCATAATTGGCCACCCCAAGTGTCGCTAAGAGTAAAAAGTAAGTTACTATTGAGTTGTAGTACCCATAGGAACCTAAGTCATTGGATGAGAAAACCCGAGTGATGTAAGGTGTTGTAATCACAGGTAAGACGATGACAAGTAACTGATAGGACAGATTGTACAAATAATTTTTTAAAACTCTCACACAGCTTCCCTCATATCAGATTTTTCCTCTTTAAATTCCATCGCTGGAATAGTAGCAAAAAGAAGGAACATAAAGATATTGTATGATGGACGAACCCAGAAGGCCTCAAACATACAGTTGACTGCTATTAAGGATAAGGCCGTCAATAGCAAATAATTCTTTTTGCGATAAAATGACCAAGACCTAACTATGTATAACACGACCAATAAGAGAACTGGAATCATCCCATAGGTAAAGAGCATCTGAACGTAGGAAGAGTCTACATAGTCGTAGCTCAAAACGGATTCTGTACGCCCCCCATAACCGATAAATGATATGCCCCGAATCCCAAACCACTGCACTGCATATTTTTTTAGTGCCTCATGTCCTAGGTGTAATCTCATACTAAAAAAATTGTTTAGAGCCACATACATTGGATGAGACCAGGTAAATTTAGAAGAGAGATAAATCATTACTGAAGACGCTATACCAGCCGATAAAGGAAGTAAAGCAAAAAGCCGTCGCTGTTTATCATTTCGGAAATAAAAGTACAGAAAAATGAGCGCCATTACAGTAATAGAAGCGGCATTAAGCCTCGCATCGCAATATCGAATAATGAAATAAGCCAGACCAAATCCTAAGGCAGTCCGTAAAATAATGAATTTCTTTCTAAAGATATACGATATAGCTGTATATAGATAAAAACAGTGAGAAGCAAAATCAGTTGGATAAATAAAGCCAAATGAATTTCGAACAACGACTCCCGCAGATCGTGATTGGACAAATTGCAAGTTTGGAATAGCACCAATCACGGCCAAGAACACTATCAATACAATAAAAAACAAGGCTACAACAGAGTATATTTTAAGTACACTTTCCATCTCAGCCTTGTAAAGAAAGACAAGCAGAAACATATACATCAATGCATTAAGGTTCCCAGTCTTATAGTAAACCATGCCCCCAGCAAAAAGAAGAATTGGTGCAAAGATGAGATAGCTTATAGAGTAGTGATGAATATAAGCAAATCGCATAGCAAGTAACAGGACCGCAAAAAAAGGAACTACATTAGGAATATTAGGTAAAACAGGAGCTAACATAGACGTATTGATCATATCTATGGAGACAACCACTATTAAAACTGCTGCAATTAGCAATTTATCACGTTCTAACTTTAACATTTTCTTTTTCCTTTTCTTCTTTCATCCCTAACTCTTACTTAGGATTTTTTTAACTTTTTAAATTGATAATAGAGCCGCGGATACTTAGTAATTAAAACATAGAGGATCCTACGTTTCTTGCTAACTCTAGCATTCTTCAAGACAAGAGGCAAATAAGGCCTGGTTTTCTCCTGAAGTCTCTTGAATTCTACCGAATCCCCATCCTTAATCATCGTAAAGATAAGAAGACTTCCTGTAAAGAAGCGTGAAATGATAGCTTCTTGGAGTTCTGAACTCTCAGGATAGGTTGCATTCACAACCTCTTTTAAATGATCAATTGCTTCGTAAAACTCGTATTGTTTTGGCGTGAAAGCCGAGGCAGTAATGCTACCAGGTCTATGGTAATAATGGTAAATCGGAAGATGGTACAAGGCCACGGATTGGGCTTGGTTGAGATGCTCACTGATAACATAGAGGTCTTCGTAGATGCGCCCCTTGGGGAAGGGAGCTTTCTCAAGAAGTTCTTTCCGATAGAGTTTCCCACAAGCAGAGACCGTTACAAGGTCTCCATAAAGCATCTCAGTCAGAGCCTTTGCCTTGTCATAGACCTTAACTTGGTCTAAATCAAGCTGATCCAAGTGAAAATTTTGAAAACGATGATAGTGAGCTGTTGGCTCTACTTTGCCACTCACCATATCTGCTTGGGTACGACTTTGTAGCTCTGCTAGCAGTTCCAAGGCGCAGGGTTCCAGATAGTCGTCTGGATCTAGGAAAGTAATCCAGTCACCCTTGGCTTTCAAGACCCCATAGTTCCGAGCATCAGACAAGCCACCGTTGACCTTATGGTAGCTAGTCACCCAATCATATTGCTGGGCATACTGGTCACACAAGTGTCCTGAGCCATCACTCGAGCCGTCATCAATCAAGAGGACTTCCATATCCTTGTAAGTCTGATGTTCCAAACTCTCCATGGCATAATGAAGGTAGTCCTCCACATTATAAACAGGCACAATTACCGAAATCATATTTTCTTTTCTTTCTCTTACTTAGTTTTACAGTTTAAATCTCAAATGAACTTCTATCTGGAAGCAGTTGATCCATAGCCTTGATAAAGTCTGTCATCACCTGCTCCTCGTCTTGAATGTTAAATCCATCATTGATACACATAATTTGGTATTTGCCAGAATTTAGTATCTTCCAAAAATCTGGTCCGGCATTATCCAAAGAAAAGAGTCCTCCCAACTTAGGATTTCCGATAGCGTATTTACCACTGGCAATCTGCCAATACTTAAAGAGCCAAACATTGGTATCAGAAGGATTTCTAAAGCGACTAGCCGAGGTTCTTTCCAAGACAGCTTTTTCCTTTTCCCATACCAAGTTCATCGTTGATCTTAGTAGAGGATAGGGCAGATGACTCTCCCAGAAACCACAGATAAACTGACTATTTCTGTATAGTAGCGACTTAACGATACTTTTTAATCCCTGCTTTGGATCAAAGAATTGGCCATTCTTCAAAATTTCATTTCGACTGAAATAGCTAGTGACAATCTCCATGTCATTTATCTGAAAATTCCCCGTCCCATATCTTTCAGGAATAATCGGTGAAAGAGCCGTATTATATTTAGGTAAACCATCCTCTGAGAAAAAATCTGTCGGCTCGACTGGAGCTGTCAAATACATATCGTCATTAAAAAAAACAAAATGCTCTGAGAGACCAGGGATTCGATGGATGTTACTTTCGATAGGATTGGCAGAAAAAACTGGCAGGTAGTCATTACAGATAATCTCTGTATGATCTACCAACACCAATTTTTCACTATTTATATCTAACCAGCTTGGCTTTTGCTGGTCGGTCACGAGGTAGACCTTATTGACCCAAGGAGCAAATTTTTCAACTCCTCTAAACCAATATTTAAAGGTCCCCCATTCTCGGTAAGCCTTGACTGAATTCATACTCTGTTTAGAAGTATTAACCGAGCCATCATAGCTTGATTTTTTTTCTTGCCACACAGGATCATTCCCATCAACCCAAGTAACAACAAAATCTATTTTATTCATAACTAATCTTTTCTATCTGTTTTATACAACTCCGAAAAGTTCTTGATGTAACTCTCCAAAGAAAACAGCTCTTTTTGTCTCTGATATCCTACTCGCCCAAATTTTTCTCTTTTTTCAGAACTATCTAGTAAGAGAGAAATGGCATTAGAAAGTTCTTGAGGACGATTTGGTTTGACTAAGCAACCACTTTTGTCATCTACTACCATTTCAGCTATTCCCCCATTGTTATAACCAACAACTGGTTTTGAACAAGCCATAGCTTCTAGGACTACTGTAGGTAGGGAATCAGGTTTTATACTTGGTAAGACAAAGATATCAAACATATTATAAAGTTCAGAAGTCTTATCGTAGTAATCAATACGATGAATTTGTGACACAACAGATGAAGAAGCTATTCTCTTATCTAGTTCTTCTAAGCGCCATTCTTCACCAGGAAAAACACCTCCAGCTAGGAAAGCCACCGCTTGCTCATTCTTTTCCAAAAGTGGCTCGACTGCTTCTATGAAATCATTTTGTCCTTTGATAGCATTGACCCGACCAATCATGCCAATCACAAGTGCATCTTGCGCAATGTCAAATTTTTCACGAATAGAAGACGCATCCATTGGATAATAGACAGCATTATCGACACCGTTATAAATCACTTCCACTTGGCTATCTTTGATAAAGGGAGACTGCTTGATATGATTAGCGACCGCTTGGGACACCGTCACAATCTTGTCTGCATATCGTCCCATGAGCATATTGATAAAGTCAGAAATAGCTTTGGGTTTGACGATAATCTCATGAACATGCCAAATCAAAGGCAGCTTGAGCTTGCGTTTCAAATAGATGCCCTCCAAAACAGCCGCTGTATTATTGTGAACCATATCTATACTGTGTTCTCGAGCATAGAGGGCGATTTGCTTAGCATAGAAATTATAAGAGCGAATATAGTCGGCAATGCCCTTAGGATTAAAGTATTTTCTACGTAAAATCGGATAATCCAACACACTGACCTGAGCCCCAACTTGGCGCAAAGCCTCGACTAAAACACCGTCATTTGGCAAGATGACGTGAGCTTCAAATTCTTTGGAATCCAATCCTTTGATCAATTCCAATAAAACCTTATCTGCTCCATACATTTCTGCACCAGCATGCAAGTATAAAATCCGTTTCATTCCCTATCCTTTAAACATTTCTTCATAATCTGACACAATCTTTTCCCATGTGAAAGCTGAGAGGATTCTTTCGCTTGACTTGAAATCCAAGTCAGTTATTGCTGCCTGATCAAATCCTTCTACTTCCTCAATGACACGAGTCAACTCATCTTTTTTCCAATAAATGGCCCCGTCTTCACCAACCTCACGGTTAAAGCCAACATCTAGCAACAAATTCAGTTTTGTAGATGCTAAAGCTTCCAGCAGAGAAGGGTTGGTTCCTCCAACCTCATGTCCATGGAAATAGGCAAAGGCATGCTCACGAATATACTTGAGCAACTCTTGGTCATAGACAGTCCCAACAAATTTAACCCTAGGATCTTTATCAAAACCAGTATCCTGTAACAACTGGTCGTAAAATTTATTCTGCTCCACATTTGTGATGAGGACAAAGTCCTTCTTGGACTTGGACTTGATAAATTCACGAATCATGGCTTCGTAGTTGTTTTCAGGAACGAATCGTCCCACTACTAGATAATAGCCATTTTCGCTAACTCCTTTTTCCTGATACCAATCCCGAACTTTGGCATCTTCTGCTTTCAGGATTGAAGGAGTAGTATCCGTTCCATAGGCAATATAGGTGGTCTTTGGTTGGTACTGCTTATAATCCTCTTGGATATATTTTTCAATGTTTTTACTGTCACAGACCAGTAAATCTGCATGTTTGACCATGAGCTGCTCTGAAAATTTCCAGTACTTACGAACTGGAAGGCTCCATTTTGCTCGCAACCATTCATGACCATCAGGGTTTACCAGCAAAGAGCCACCAATGGCACGAATTTTTTTCTTAAGTCCAGAAATAAAAGGACCGATGCGACAAGCTAGAATATAAAAAATGGGAGCCTCGTCCTTGTTTTCCTTAGCCAATTCAATAGCCTTGTTGATCGCTGCGATATCGTAAGCAATAGCACGAGCTGGTCCGATATTGGGTACATCGATGTTGAAGCAAATGGCTCCATTGTGCTCAAACTGATCTTCCGTAATACCAGACTTGGCTGAATTTTCACGCATACAAGCAACATAGTATTGTATGTTGCTGTCTTTTTGATATTCGGTTAATTTTTCAACAAAGGTTTCAAATCCTCCATACTTAGCAGGAATCCCCTTTGAACCAATAATATAAACTGACTGTTTCATTTCTCTCCTAACAGGACTGAAGGGCAGAAATTACTTCGCCCCTTCCCTCATAAAGACCACTTTAACGGTCTTTAACAATATTTCAATATCTTTCCAGATTGTCCAGTCATCAATGTAAGCTACATCTAATTTGACAACTTCATCGAAATTTTTGATTTCACTTCGTCCACTAACCTGCCATAAACCAGTAATCCCAGGCTTAAAACTGAGACGACGTTTCTGTTCTGGCGTATACTTTTCATACTCATCAATAGTTGGAGGACGAGTCCCTACTAAACTCATATCCCCAATTAGTACATTCCAAAACTGTGGCAACTCATCCAAACTTGTCTTACGAATGAACCGTCCAATTGGTGTAACACGTGGGTCATTATCCATTTTGAACATCCCCCCCTGCATCGTATTCTGATTCATCAGCTGTTGTTTAATCTCTTCCGCATCTACACGCATAGAACGAAACTTATAAAAAGTAAAGCGACGACCATTTTTTCCAATACGCGTTTGAGAAAAAATGGCCGACCCACCATCTCTTCGAATCAGTGGTACCAATACTAAACCAACTACAGCAAACAGGACAAGTCCAACAATAGCTCCGCAAATATCTACAATTCGTTTGGCAACTACATGACTAGGCTTGTAAAATTTTGTTGAAAAGGTTACAACATTCAAACCTGCCATTTTACGAATTTTTTTATCACTACCCAAATAGTCGTTAAAAGCATTTAGGTTAACTGTCACATCTATTCCCATTGTTTCAAAAAGAGAGATATAATCTTCAATATTATACTCCTCACTAGGCAGATTGATAAAAACCTCATCAACAACTTCATGAGTTGCAAAATTTAAAACATCTTCAACTGGTACTACTTTTAAGTGCTCATGTTGAAAATTAGGCTGATCTAGAACACTAACAGCTTCTAATTCCCATAAAAAATCACTTGATTCTAACAGTTTGTCTATTACCCTCTCTACTCTAGACGTAGCCGTAATCAAGAAAACTTTTTTTCTCCCTTTAAAATTTGGTAATAGAAGTTTCCAATAGCGTTTAATACATAGATTCAATAGATATAGTAACACGGAATGCATTGTTAAAAAGTAGATCATTCCTCGTCTTGAAATACTAAAGCGTTCCTTTAAGAAAAAATTAGAAATACTTATTGCCAATGCAAAGAAAATAATATACTTCGCTATTTTGATAAACTCAGCCAAGTACCCTCTTTTGAAAAAATCTTGTCCATAATCACTAATATAAAAGACAAGATAATGGAGAATGTATAGGATAACCATTGAAGTGTATACAATCTCTGTTTCTTTAACAAAACTGAGTAAGTAAGCTAAAATAATGACAAGAAAACTCTGGAATACTGCCAAAGAAATCTTCAATCCCTTTTCTTCCATAATATCTTCCCTAGGCTATTTATTATTTTTTGCCATAATTCCCATAGTTTCCATATGCTCCATAGGAGCCATATTTTTCGACTGAAGTATTAAATTTATTTAGAACTACTCCTAGAAATGGTTTGCTTGTTTGTTCGAGTTGTTCTTTAGCTTTTTGTACATCGCGACGATTTGTTTCACCAGCCGCAGTCACCAAAACAGAAGCATCACATTTCTGAGTGATGATTGCAGCATCAATAACAACTCCTATTGGTGCGGTATCAACAATGATATAATCAAAATATTTATGCAGAGTATCAATCATAGTTGCAAAATTTTCACTTTGTAGCAGAGCTGTAGGGTTTGGGGATACAGAACCTGCCTGGATAACAAATAAATTTTCAACATTTGTTTCGCATAAACCTTGCGATAAGTCTGTTGTCCCTGATAAATATTCTGTTAACCCTGTAATCTTTTCACGTGATTTAAAAACACCCGACATGACAGAATTACGGATATCCGCATCGATTAACAGTGTCTTATATCCCGCACGCGCGAAAGCCCAAGCAATATTAGTAGAAGTTGTTGATTTCCCTTCACCAGGCTTTACAGATGTAATTGCAATTACTTTTAAGTTATTCCCACTCAGTTGAATATTGGTGCGAAGCGCATTATAGTACTCTTCTGCTTTTCTTGCCTGTTCCAGTTTTTTATGTGCAATCTCTAACGTTGGCATGTTTCTCTCCTATTTCAATTTATCCAAATTTGGAACTACTCCCAATAGTGCAATTTGCATCACGTCCTCAATATCTTCTGGGCGTTTAACTCGTGTATCCAAGAGCTCAACTAGGAGAACTGTGACAACCATTACAACCGCTCCCGCAAGGAATCCAACCAGGGTATTGCGACGAATATTTGGTGAAGATGGCGATGTTGCAGGGCGTGCTTCTTCAAGTGTCGTCACATCTGAAACTCGCGTTACACTGATGATTTTTTGAGCAGCAACCTCTCTCAAAGAGTTGGCAATCCGACTTGCTTCTTCTGGTACGCGATCAGTAACAGAGATAGAGACAATACGTGTATCAACAGGAACTGTCACTTTAATTTTACTAGCAAGACCTTTTGGAGGGAGTTCTAGTTTCAAATCAGTCGCAACCTTCTCTAAAACGTCTTGCGAGAGAATGATTTCACGATAGTCTTTTACCAAGTAAGATCCTGCTTGCAAGTCTTGGTTAGTCAAGCCAGGCTTATCTCCCTGATTACGATTGACCACATAAATTCGGGTCGTACTCGTAAACTCCGGCTTCACAATAAAACTACTGTAGGCAAATGCTACTGTCCCTGTCACGAATGCCACCAAAGCAATTAAAAATTTTCGTTTCCAAAGGATTTTAAGCAAGTGAAATACATCGATTTCCATCATATTTTGTTCTTTCATTTTTTCTCCTAAATCAATTGATCCATTATTATTTTTCGGGGATTATCCTTAAAAAGTTCCTTAGCCTTATCTTCACTGTATTTTTTGGCAATGATATCATAGGCTTCCTCCATATGAGGAGGTCTACCATCTAAGTTGTGCATATCACTTGCTATCACGTGAACCAGATCTCGTTCCAAGAAATACTGCGCTCTCTTTTTCATAAATTTATAGGTTTCTCCAAAGAGTTTTGGTTTCAAAACATGAGAACTATTAACCTGAGTATAACATCCCATATCAATCAGTTCTCGCACGCGCTTTTCATTGTTTTCTAAAGCATCGTAACGTTCAATGTGGGCAATGACGGGTGTAATACCTAACATTAGAATATCACTCAATCCCTTATGCATATCTCGATAGGCTGTATTCATACTAAACTCAATCAAAGCATAGCGACTATCGTTAAGGGTTGGGATTAATTTCTTTTCTAACTTCTCAACAACATCTGGCGTATAGTAGATTTCTGCTCCATAGGCAATGATTAAGTCATCCGCAACTTCCTTAGCCATTTCTCGCACCTTCAGAAAATTGGTTGCGATTTTTTCTTCAGGAGTTTCGAACATCCCTTTTCGTCTATGCGAAGTGGAAACAATTGTTCTCACTCCTTGACTATACGCCTCTCTAAGTAGTTTTTTACTCTCCTCTATTGACTTTGGACCATCATCCACATCAAAAACGATGTGCGAATGGATATCTATCATGCTACTTGCCCTCCATCACATCATTGATAGCAGCTTTAGCAGCAGCTAAACTACTATCGTCAATTTCCATCATGTAGAGGTTACTATCTGGCATAGCATAGGATGGAAGATCTGTTCTACCCGTTCCTTTCAAGTCTTGAGAATTAACCTTATACTTACCACCACTATCCAGCTGGGTATTGACCAAATCCATCATGGTTTCTAGCGGCATATTGGTTTGCAAAGAGTCTTGTAATCCTTTGATGATGTTATCGTAGTTTTTTAAAGCCTCAGTTGACGTCAACTTCTGAATAATAGCAACAATGACCTTTTGCTGGTTCCGACCACGGTCACGGTCTCCATCTGCTAAAGAGTAGCGTTCGCGGACAAAGCCAAGGGCCTGTTCCGAATCTAGATGAACATTTCCTACAGGAAAATGGTACTTACCATGCAAAGAAGTGAAATCCTGATCATTATAGACATCAACGCCACCTAAAAGGTCAATCAACTTCAAGAAAGAGGTAAAGTTCAAACGAACATAGTAATTGATATCAACCCCGTATAAGTTTTCCAAAGTATGAATTGACGAGTCCACTCCATAGATTCCAGCGTGGGTCAATTTATCCTTTTGATTGTTTCCTCCATCCGCAATCGGAACATAGGAATCTCGAGGCGTTGTAGTCAGAAGAATTTTCTTGGTATCTCGATTCACAGTCATTAGAATATTCACATCAGAACGAGATACTGAACTAATCGGTCCATAGGTATCAATTCCACTGACATAAATGTTAAATGTCTGATTTTTAGATACCTTTGGTGCCGCAACATCCTTGGTTAGTTTTTTTGTATAGATTTTTTTAATTTTCGAAGCATAATCTGGATACTCTGCTTCGATGATGTTTTCAAAAACACTATTTAAGACAATTGCTTTCGTTTCGCCAGAAAGCAGACTCTTATAAGCTGCTAGATAAGAAGTACTCTGTTCAACTGTCAAGTCTTTACTCTGTGTCGTCTTAATATCCGCCACCAACTTTTGGATATTATCATTATCTGTTTCAGTCGGACCTGTTACACTATCCAACTGGGTCACATTATTGATTTCACTATCTTTCAAAACGACCACACTCATCGAATACTCTGAATAGTTTGATGTCGCATTGATGTGATTGGTCAACCCTACAAACTGATGAAGTGCAAAGAGTGAGACAGAACTGACTAGTACAGCAAGCGTCAAAAAGAAAACCGTGAATTTCTCGGCTTTTTTATAAACTATCAGTAGAGTTGCAATTACAATAGAAATTAGAATTAAAATCGTAGCCAGAATATTGAGATATCTAAAGGCCAGGATATTATGTTTAAAAATCAAGAACAACAAAAAACCACTCAATAAAAAATAAATGGCTAATAAGAATATATTAATATTTCGCTTCGCATTCCCTAAACGAGCTCTCTTTGAGCGTCTACTCATAATAATCTCCTAAACCTTCATAATTAAAACCATTATATCATAAACCAACAATAAATGCCATTCATTCATTATAGTTAAGCGTTTTTATTTATACCTTTTTTCCAAAAAAATTTAGGTCATTTACTCGTTTTTAGTTTAACGGATACAAAAACAAGGCTCCTGAATAGGAAACCTTGTTCTCATCTTATTTTACGTGGTTTTCAAACTCTTTTTGGCTCTTTTCGATAGTTTTTTTACTTTCTGCTTCCCACTTAGCCTTGGCTTCATCAAATTGTTTCTTGGTAACAGGGTCTTTTTGCAATCTCATGTACTTATAATTATTTCCGTCACCCTTGATTCCCACTAGGGAGTAGGCACGTGTAAACGGAGTTACTTTGGTTACAGAGGCTGTACCACCATTTGACATAGCAGACATGACTAGAGAATTGTCAATCATCCAAGCTTGCGCTTCAGCGTATTTTTCATAACGCTTAGCGACATCTTTGTTCTCAGCATCTGCTTCTTTCAAGAGTTGTGTATAGGTATCGAGTCCCAAACTCTTAATAAGCTCTTGGTCTTCCTTGGCATCAAGACCAAAAATCTTGAGATAGAAGCCAGTTTCAGCATTGAAGGGATCTAGATAAGTTGATGGATCCTGGTAATCACCAACCCAACCATCAAAGTTTAGGTCGTAGTCACGAGCTGCTGGATTTGGTGCTAGGAAAGCAACATTTCCAAAGTCATCTGTAGAAAGCTGTTGAACATCAATGACGATATTGTCAGAACCTAGTACTGTTTCAAGGGTTTGTTTAACCGAGTTCATACCAGAAACCGCATTTTTATTCGTCTGATCAACAGGGACATCCAAATGGATTGGGAAAGTCACGCCTTGGGCTTCTAATTCCTTTTTAGCTTCCGCAAATTTTGCTTGGGCCTTTTCCTTGTTAAAGTAGGCATCTTGAGCATCTGCCAAATTGATATCTGACCAATCAGTTCCGTAGTTCACAAGCTTAGAAGCTGTTACTTCTCCAAAGGTCTTATCTCCCACCTGAACAAATGTTGGGGGAACCAGAGTATTACGAAGGGTTTTGCTCGCTGCTTCTTCACCGTTAGATTGAGCAGAGTAGGCTGTTCGATCAATACCAAAGTTGATAGCCTGACGGAAATTTTTATTTAAGATAGCTGTTTGAGTTGATTTCTTTTGTTCGTCCGTTGTTTTAGCGGTATGATTATAGGTTTTGCGGTTGACGTTAAAGTTAAAGTACCAAGATGTCTTGTCTTGCAAGCTATAAACGATATTGTCTTGGTATTTTTCTTTTGTCTTAGCATAGTTCGAACTATTTGGATAGACTCCTGCAATCGAGTAAGCACCACTTTCAAAGTTTCGAATGGTCATCTCCTGATCTGACCCATCAAAGTAAGCTAACTTAACTTTTTCAATGGTTACTTTGTCATGGTCATAATAGTGTGGATTCTTCACATATTCGATCGAAGATTTTGATGTAAAATCTTTTAACAGATAGGGACCATTATAAAGGATACTGTCTGGTGTCAAGGTACCAAAATCTTTATCCTTTGATTTCAAGAACTCTTCGTTGACTGGGAAAAGAATACTATTGGTTGTCTTTGAATTCCAATACGGTTCTGGTCGAGTCAAAGTGTACTCGACTGTGTAATCATCCAAGGCTTTGACACCAACAGTTGAAAAATCATTAGTCACACCCGTCACATAGTCATTCAATCCCTTGATTGAATTTTGGATCAGATCCATGGCTTGCCCCTTGTTGTCAGCGGCATATTTGATTCCAGTGACAAAATCCTGAGCTTTAACTGAAGCATATTCCTCACCATCAGCCGTATACCACTTGGCATCTTTTCTAAGCTTGTAAGTATAGGTCAAACCATCTGATGAAACAGACCAATCCTCCGCAAGAGCAGGTACGAGGTTCCCATAGCTGTCATTTTCTAACAAACCATCTACGAGATTGGTAATAACGGCAGTGTTATCCGCATAATAATCTAGAAGATAGTTAAAAGTTGTTGGATTTGCACTAAATGTTGATGAATAAGTGCTAGTATCTGTGTTGGACTGTCCACATGCCGAGAGCAAAATCCCTGTCGCTAAGACAAGACCTGTCCCGATTAGTCTTTTTTTCATTTTGATCATCATTCACTCCTTTATGTCACTTTTTATAACATAACCACATTTTATCAAATTTATTCAAAAATGTAAAGTTACTGCTTTTATGACAACTGGTGTCTCAAAACAAAAAAAGGAAGCACAGTTTCCTGTAACTTCCTTTTCTATTTATAGATTACTTGACGTGTTTTTCAAGTTCTTTTTGGTATTTGGCATTTGTCTCGATTTTTTCTTGTTGCCATTTCTTGAAGGCTTCTTCGTATTCTTTTGCAGTCACAACGTCATTTTGCAACTCCAAACCTTTGAACACAAATGGGTCTCCCTTGATCCCGACTTGAGAGTAAGCTTTTGTAAATGGTACAGTACGGCTAACCGTTGGAGAACCACCTGAAGAAGCAACTGGGATTAAAAGTGAACTATCCGATACCCAAGCTTGAGCTTTAGCATATTTTTCATAACGCTTGTTAAGGTCGCTGGTTTCAGCTGCAGCATCATCCAAGAGTTTCTTGTATTCGTCCAGTCCAACTTGAGCCATCACTTCTGGATCATTTCCGCGCTTGATCCCCAAGTGTTTAAGGGCAGAACCCTTCTTAGCATCAAGAATGTTGAGGTAGGTAGCTGGGTCTTGATAGTCTGGTCCCCAACCAGTTCCGTTCAAGTCATAGTCTTTTTGGGATGGAACCTTGGCTTGAGATGTAATGCTCATTTTCTCATTATCGGTCATTTGAAGGACATCAACAATGACATTTTCAGTACCAAGTGATGATTCGATAGACTGCTTGAGTGAGTTAGTTTGTTGAACCGCGATTACATCTGTTTGTTCAACGGGGATATCCAAATGGATTGGGAAGGTAACACCCTTGGCTTGCAATTCTTCCTTGGCTTTAGCAAAGGCTGCCTTAGCTTTTTCAGGACTGTAAATCGTATCCTTGCCATCTGTAAGGGCTACATCTTTCCACTGGTCTCCATATGAAACGAGCTCTGCCTGTGCCAACTCTCCAAAGGTTTTTTCACCCACTTGAACGTAGTCATGAGGCACTAGGCTGTTACGGATAATCTTGTTCGCACCTTCTTCACCATTCAACTGAGCAGTATAAGAATGACGGTCAAGAGCAAAGTTCAGCGCCTGACGGAAGTTCTTGTTGAGAAGAGCTTCTTTCGTTGAAGTTTTTTGAGCCTCGTCTGTTTTGGCTGTTTTATTATAAGATTGGCGGTTTACGTTAACAGTGAGGTAGTAGCTTGTCGCTTCTTGTGGACTGTAAACAATCTTATCTCCGTACTCTTGTTTAGTTGACTCAAAATTTGAACTTGTCGGGAAGAGACGAGCTGTTGTATAGGCACCTTGTGTAAAGCTACGAATCAAGGATTCTTGGTCTGATCCATCGTAGAAAGTTAATTTGACATTGTCAATCTTGACATTATCCTTATCCCAGTAGTTTGGATTCTTTTCATATTCAATGACTGATTTTGAAGTCAATGATTTCAAGAAATAAGGACCATTATATAGGATACCTGATGGGGTTGGTGCACCGTAGTCGCTCCCTTTAGAATTCAAAAATTCTTCATTAACTGGGAGCATGGTTGCAGTTGTGACCTTAGAGTTCCAGAAACTTTCTGGTTTGTTGAGCGTGTATTCTACCGTGTAATCATCAACAGCCTTAACTCCTACGGTAGAGAAATCATTGCTCTCACCACTAACATACTCTGCCAAACCTTTGATAGAATCTTGAATCAAAGAAAGACCATCTGATTTTCCGTCAGCAGCATGTTTAAGCCCAGTAACAAAGTCTTTAGCTTTAACTTCAGCGTATTCTTCTCCATCAGAAGTATACCATTTTACACCCTTACGAAGTTTGTAGGTGTAAGTCAAACCATCCTTTGAAACAGACCAGTCTTCTGCAAGTGATGGAATTAAGTTCCCATACTTATCATTTTCCAAAAGACCATCAACAACGTTTGCTATAACGTCAGAGGTTGAGCTCTTGCTCGTCACACTATAGTCCAAAGAAGATGGATCCATAGCGTAGACATAAGAGAATGTTTTGGGAGCATCCGCTTTCTTTTCACTTTGCCCACAAGCAGTTAACAGTAGGGCTGCACTCAAAACAGCACCTGCTCCTAAGAGCCACTTTTTCGATTTCATAAGTAATCTCCTTAAAGATAGTGTTTTCACCATTATACCCTATTTTTTCATAAAAGCAAGGACTTTCGCCAGATTTTTTAGAAAATTCTAACAAATATTTTTTAAAGTCTTTTCTACATATTTTTCAGCAAAAGAACCCCAAGCATCAAAGGCTTGAGGTTCACTTATTTTAATCCGTTAGTTCCACACAGAAAGCATCCCATGGAGCCAAGGTTTGTTTTTCAACTGCTTCTTTAGCAGTAGTGTTT
Source organism: Streptococcus oralis subsp. oralis (assembly GCF_002096435.1). Classification (GTDB taxonomy): domain Bacteria; phylum Bacillota; class Bacilli; order Lactobacillales; family Streptococcaceae; genus Streptococcus; species Streptococcus oralis_AA. Next base: position 310,678 of record NZ_NCUI01000025.1, on the reverse strand, counting down.
TCAATCAAGATTGATTTGACTTTTCCTCCTACCGAAAAATCTTGTTTTTCATTGGACAAGTTAGCCACAACTAGGAAACGGCGCTCACCGTCCTTACGGATATAAGCAAAAACCTTATCAGCCGTATCAAGCAATTCAAAATCAGCTCGAATCAACCAGCGATTCTCCTTACGGATTTGAACGAGTTTTTGATAGGTATAGAAAATAGAATCTGGATTTGCCAGTGCTTCTTGAACGTTGATTTCTTCGTAGTTTGGATTAACTGCCAACCAAGGTTGACCTGTTGAGAAACCAGCGTTTTTGCTCTCATCCCACTGCATTGGAGTACGGGCATTGTCACGACCAATGACACGGATACTGTCCATGATTTCTTCTATCGGAACGCCTTTTTCAAGAGCTTCACGCGCATAGTTGAGGGATTCAATATCTTCTACTTGATCCAGTGTTTCAAACGGATAGTTGGTCATTCCAATCTCTTCACCCTGATAAATATAAGGTGTCCCTCTCATAAGATGAAGCAAGATTGCAAAGGCTTTGGCAGATTTTTCACGGTATTCTTGGTCATTTCCCCAGATAGAGACGATACGAGGAAGATCATGGTTGTTCCAGAAGAGGGAATTCCAGCCATCCTCAACTCCTAACTCTGTCTGCCATTTGTTAAAAATCTCTTTTAACTTCCCTACATTTAACTCTTTTTGGTAATGCCACTTAGGTTGCCCTTCCTGATACTGAAGACAGATGTGCTCAAACTGGAAGACCATAGACAATTCTTGTCCCTTTGGATCCGAGTAGAGCTTAGCAATCTCTGGCGTTGCCCCCCATGTTTCCCCTACTGTCAAGAGATTCTTATCTCCAAAGGTGGCTTGGTTCATTTCCTTGAGATAGGGATGGAGCATGGGACCATTATTGACTACCTTCTCGTCAGGAATTTTCCCAATCATGTCAATGACATCCATACGGAAACCACCAATGCCTTTATCAATCCAGAAGTTCATCATCTCATAAATTTTCTGGCGCAGTTTTTCATTCTCCCAGTTGAGATCAGGCTGTTTCTTACTGAAAAAGTGGAGATAATATTGCCCTGACTTTTCATCGTATTCCCAAGCAGATCCACTAAAGATAGACTCCAAATCATTGGGCTCATCTCGCCAGATATAGTAGTCACGCTCAGGGCTATCAGGATTCTCACAAGCCTCGACAAACCAGGCGTGTTCATCCGAGGTATGATTGACCACTAAGTCCATGATAATTCGAATATCACGCTTCTTAGCTTCTGCGATGAGTTGGTCCATATCCTCCATGGTTCCGAAAATAGCTGCAATCGCTTGATAATCAGCAATATCATAGCCATTATCATCCATCGGACTGTCATAAACAGGAGAAAGCCAAATCGCTGTGATTCCTAACTTAGCTAGATAGTCCAACTTACTTGTAATTCCTGGCAAATCACCAATCCCATCTCCGTTGCTGTCCATAAAACTCTTGGGATAGACTTGATAGACTACGGCATTGTGCCACCATTTTTCTTGCATCTTCTTACCTCATTATTTTAATAATCCATAGTCTATGATAGCGCTTTTTAAAACTTTGTGCAAGCGTTTGCCTAATCTTTTTGATTTCTTTTTTGACTCTGTAGTTTCCTATCTTCCAATTTTTTATTATAATAGAGGTCAGAGGTAAAAAAATGAAAAAACAAGCTTTTAGTTCTGAACAATATTTGAATCTACAGCGCGACCACATTTTGGAGCGCATTAACCAATTTGACGGCAAGCTCTACTTGGAGTTTGGTGGCAAAATGTTGGAAGATTTCCACGCTGCTCGAGTCCTTCCTGGTTATGAGCCTGACAATAAAATCAAGCTCTTGCAAGAATTGAAAGAGCAAGTTGAGGTTGTGATCGCCATTAACGCCAGCAACATTGAGCATTCCAAAGCACGTGGTGACTTGGGCATTTCTTATGACCAAGAAGTTCTTCGTTTGATTGACAAATTCAATGAGCTGGGAATTTTTGTTGGTTCGGTTGTCATCACACAATACGCTGGACAACCCACTGCAGATGCCTTCCGCAACCAGTTAGATAAAAACGGGATTGATTCTTATCTTCATTATCCAATCAAAGGATACCCGACGGATATGGATCACATCATTTCTCCAGAAGGTATGGGGAAAAACGACTACATCAAAACCAGTCGTAACTTGATCGTCGTGACAGCTCCTGGACCTGGTTCTGGAAAATTGGCAACTTGTATGTCCAATATGTACCATGACCAACTCAATGGCATCAAGTCTGGTTACGCTAAGTTTGAAACCTTCCCAGTCTGGAACCTGCCCCTTCATCATCCAGTCAACTTGGCCTATGAGGCTGCCACCGCAGACCTTGACGATGTCAATATGATTGACCCTTTCCATCTCCAAACCTACGGAGAAACCACTGTCAATTACAACCGTGATATCGAAATTTTCCCAGTGCTCAAACGTATGTTGGAACGCATTCTCGGTGAATCTCCATACGCTTCTCCAACAGACATGGGTGTCAACATGGTTGGTTTCGCTATTACAGATAATCAGGCTGCTATCGAAGCTTCTAAACAAGAAATCATCCGTCGCTACTACCAGACTGTTCTTGATTTTAAAGCTGAAAAAGTCGGAGAAACTGCTGTCAAGAAGATTGAACTTCTCATGAACGACCTCGGCATCACACCTGCAGACCGTAAGGTTGCTGTCGCTGCACGCCAAAAAGCAGAAGAAACTGGTGGCCCTGCCCTAGCACTTGAATTGCCAAATGGGGAAATCGTGACTGGTAAAAACTCTGAACTCTTTGGTCCTACAGCTGCTGCCTTGATCAATGCTATCAAAAAATCAGCTGACATCGCTAAGGAAGTAAAATTAATCGAGCCTGAAGTCGTCAAACCAATTCAAGGTCTTAAAATCAATCATCTAGGTAGCCGCAATCCTCGCCTCCACTCAAATGAAATTTTGATTGCTCTCGCTATCACCGCTATGGAAAATCCTGACGCTGCGCGTGCCATGGAAGAACTTGGTAATCTCAAAGGAAGCGAAGCCCACTCAACCATCATCTTGACCGATGAAGACAAGAATGTCCTTCGCAAGCTAGGTATCAACGTAACCTTTGATCCTTACTACCAATACGATCGCTTGTATCGCAAATAAAAACTCAAACCTCTCCTTTCTTGGAGAGGTTTTCTCTCTATCTCAAGAGCCAGCTTTATGTTATAATGAAAAAAGAAAACTGAAAGGAACTACCATGTCAAAAGAAGTTATTGTTGAAAGTTTTGAACTTGACCACACCATTGTTAAAGCACCCTATGTTCGCTTGATTGGGGAAGAAACAGGGCCAAAGGGAGATGTCATCTCCAACTTTGATATTCGCTTGGTACAGCCAAATGAGGACTCTATTCCTACCGCTGGCCTTCACACCATTGAGCACCTCTTAGCCAAACTCATCCGTACCCGAATTGACGGGATGATTGACTGTTCGCCGTTTGGCTGCCGTACAGGTTTTCACATGATTATGTGGGGACGCCATACTAGCGCCGAAATTGCAGCTGTTATCAAGGATTCGCTCAAGGAAATCGCTGAGACTACTACTTGGGAAGATGTCCCTGGAACAACCATAGAATCTTGCGGAAACTACAAGGATCACAGCCTCTTTTCTGCTAAAGAATGGGCGAAACTCATCTTGGAACAAGGAATCTCAGATGATGCCTTTGAACGCCATGTCATCTAAACACAAAAGGAACCAGCTTTTAGCTAGTTCCTTCTTTTTTTATTCTCAAAATCTTGAGTTAGGCTTTTTCACGAATGACCAAGACACCATCTTCCATATCTGCTTCTAGATGTTTGGCATCTAGGTGATCCAAGTGGAAATCTGTTACCTTATCACGAATTTGTTGCTCCACCACGCGACGGAGAGGGCGAACACCCATAACTTCGTCATAACCTTCTTCTGTGATAAAGTCTTTAGCTGCTTGGCTGACTTCCAAATCAATGTCTTTCTTAGCCAAGGTTTGGTTGACTTCCGCCAACATCAAGTCCACAATCTTAGAAAGGTCTTCCTTATTCAAGTGTGAGAATTCGATAACTGCGTTAAAGCGGTTAAGGAACTCTGGGCGGAAGAAGGGTTTCAAACGATCCATCAATTCTGGTTTGTCAGCATCTTCTGTCAAGTTGGCTTCATAACCAAATCCAGCATTTGATGTCGCGATAATGACCGTGTTCTTGAAGTTCACTGTATTTCCTTGACCATCAGTCAAACGACCGTCATCCAAGACTTGGAGGAGAAGGGTGATTACTTGAGGATCAGCCTTTTCAATTTCGTCCAAGAGAATGATAGAGTAAGGATTGCGACGAACACGTTCTGTCAAGGTATTGCTATTGTCATCATAACCCACATAACCTGCTGTTGTACCGATCAATTTAGATACGGCTGTGCGGTCACTGTATTCAGACATATCCAAGCGGATAATCGCATCCTTGGTACCAAACATATCCAATGCCAATTGCTTAGCAAGCTCCGTCTTACCAACTCCAGTAGGCCCTACAAAGAGGAAGCTACCGATTGGGCGATTGCCTTCATCAAAACCAGCGCGGTTACGACGGATAGCACGAGCCACTGCTTCTACTGCCTTGTCTTGGCCGATTACCTTGTGTTCCAAGCGATGAGCCATATCTTTCAAACGTTCGATGTCTGATGCTCCCATTTGTGACACTGGGATACCTGTCATTCGCTCTACAGACTCAGCCACATCGTTGATGCTTGCAGTCACTTTCATGTCTTCTGTGTGGTTTGCAACTTTTTTCTCTAATTCTGCAATACGTGTTTTAGCATTGAGAGCTGCTTCAAAGTCTTCTGCCTCAACTGCTTTTTCTTGCTTGTCTTTTTCTGCCTCAATCTCCCGTTCAACAGCATGCACATCTGTTACAGGATGTTGAGCTGCCAAGTGAGCTGCCGTTACATCGACAAGGTCGATAGCCTTATCTGGCAAGCTGCGTTGAGGAATGTATTGAATCGAATAATCCACTGCTGCTTTTAAGACTTCATCTGGCAAGATAACATTGTGGTGTTGTTGATAAAGATCACGAATCCCTTGAAGGATTTTAAAGGTATCCTCTGCTGAAGGAGCATTGACCTTGACTTCGTTGAAACGACGAGCAAGAGCTGCATTTTTCAAGATGGTGTTACGGTATTCGTCTTGAGTTGTCGCTCCAATAACGGTCAATTCACCACGAGAGAGAGCTGGTTTGAGAATATCCGCAAGACCTTTAGAACCACTTTCACCTCCGATTGAGCCAGCGCCAAGGATTTGGTGGATTTCATCAAAGAAGAGGATAATATTTCCTGCTTCTTTCACCTCGTTGACTAGGTTTTGAACGTTTTCTTCAAAGCTACCACGGTATTGAGTACCAGCCTCAAGACCTGAGATATCAATAGAAATAATTTCCTTATTCTTGATGGCAGCTGGAACATCTCCATTCACAATAGCTTGTGCCAAGCCTTCGACAACAGCTGTCTTACCAACACCTGCATCTCCGACCAGAACAGGATTATTTTTCGTACGACGTGAGAGGATTTCAGATGTTTCTTGAATTTCCTTGTTTCGTCCGATAACAGGATCCAACTTGCCCTCACGAGCTTCCGCTGTCAAGTTACGACCTAGTTTAGCAAGGACACCGTCTTGTTTCATACCTGAAGCGTGTTGTTGCATTTGCGCATCAGATTCTGCATTTCCTGGCAATTGACCAGTTGCACGATAGTGAGCAAATTCCTCAGGTGTCACTTCACGTCCATTAATCAAGTAGCGACGGTTTTCAGAACTGTATCCTCGCATACCTCCCATCAATTGGTTAAATAAATCATCCATGTTGTTAAAGTTATTAAAGTTGTTGTTCATATTCTTTACCTCGTTTATTCTTAATTATATGCAATCTCTGATATTGACTATCTTTGACCTTCGTTTTAAAAATTTTAGACTAGCTAACTCGCTACTCTACGTATAATTTCTGGTTTTTCTTTCTTAAATAAGCCTTTTATCATCTTCTTTTCAAAATCTGTTAGATTTAACATAGGCCCCACCCCTTTCTAGGGTATCTATCATACATTTTCAAGAAATAGAATCATTGAAAATGAAGTTTTCTAAGGAATTCATTTTCCTTATGTTCCTACTATATCACATTGGTCAGTAAAAGTCAATAGTTTTTTGACCAAATTTGACTATTTTTTTAAAATTTTTTGAAATCTTGAATAGATAATGTAAGTACACAAAAAAGCCAGTCCTATAGACTAGCTTTCTTTTCATTCTAATTGAATCTTAGCTCAATGCGTCATCCATTGAAAGAACTTCGTGGAAGACACGTTGTGTCAATTCAGTTTTTTGTTCTGGAGTGAGGTATTTAGTGTTTACACAGTATCCAGAGATACGTACGATAACGTCTTCACCCGACATGATCTTTTCGTAAACATCGTTCAAGTCCATAACGTTCAAGTTAACGTGTTGTCCACCGTTTTCGAAGTAACCATCAAGGATTGTTACCAAGTTATCAACTTGTTCGTCACGAGTCTTACCAAGAGCACGTGGAGAAACTTGAGTTGTCAATGAGATACCGTCAGCTGCGTAACCAAAGTCAAGGCTAGCAAGTGAGTTCAAGTTTTGCAACCATCCACCTTTAGCTTTGTTAGATGGGTTCGCACCTGGTGAGAAGAATTCAAGTTTAGACAAGTTCACAGAACCATCTTCGTTGAGGTATACACCTTTGTGGACTGGTGAGTTACCAGTTTGTTTAGAGTAAGCAACGTTAGATGTGATTGTCAATAGTGATACTGTAGCTTCTGCATCTTTGTAAAGTTTGTGGCTACGTAGACGAGTTGTGTAAGCTTCGATCAACCATTCTGCCAATTCGTTTGAACGTGGGTCATCTTCACCCCAACGTGGGTATTCACCGATTGTTTCGTAATCGTAGATGTATCCATTTTCGTCACGGATTGGTTTAACTGTAGCGTATTTGATAGCTGACAATGTATCAACAGTGTTAGCAAATCCACAGATACCGAATCCCATGTTAGCACGTTGTTTAGTTGGCAAGAAGGCCATTTGAACAGCTTCGTAGTTGTACTTGTCAGTCATGTAGTGGATGATGTTCAAAGCGTCTACGTAAGTGTCAGTCAACCAGTCAAGAGATTTTTCGAAGTTGGCTTTAACTGATTCGAATTCAAGAACTTCGTCACGGATAGGATCGATGTCAAATACCTTGTAGTCTTTGTGAACATCGTCGTAACCACCGTTCAAACCAGTAAGAAGAGCTTTCAAAACGTTTACACGAGCACCGAAGTACTGGATGTTGTGGCGTTGATCTTCGTTTTCTGGGTCAAGTGGTGACACACAGCATGAGATACAGCTCATTTCTCCGTATCCGTCTTTAGCCATTGTTGTTACACCTTCGTATTGGATTGAAGAGTGTTTGTGGCTCATGTGCATACAGTAGCGACGGAAGTTGTATGGCAATTTGTCAGTCCAAAGAACTGTCAAGTTTGGCTCTGGAGAGTTACCGATGTTGTCAAGAGTGTTCAAGAAACGGTAGTCCATCTTAGTAACACGGTGACGACCGTCGTTACCCATACCAGCCATAGAAGTTGTGATGAATGTTGGGTCACCTGAGTACAATTGGTCATAAGCTTTTGTACGAGCAAATTTAACTGTACGAAGTTTCATAACGAAATCATCAACGAACTCTTGGATTTCTGATTCAGTAAATGTACCACGAGCAAGGTCACGTTCTGCAAAGATATCCAATACGATTGGCACACGTCCTAGAGATGTAGCAGCACCATTGATAACACGGCAGACAGCCATGAAGGCGATGTTAACCCATTGGATTGCTTCTTTCGTGTTCATCGCTGGTTTGCGGACATCAACTCCGTAAAGGTCACCCAAGCGAACAACTTGTTGCAATGCTTGGTATTGAAGGTTTACTTCTTCACGAAGACGGATTGTTTCTTCATCAATTTCTTTGATCGCATTCCAGTCGTTTACTTTTTCTTGCATCAAGTAGTCTGCACCGTAAAGAGCAAGACGTGCGTAAACACCGATGATACGTCCACGTGAGTAGGCATCTGGAAGACCAGTTACAGTGTGAGCGTGACGAGCGCGACGGATATTTGAAGTATAGGCACGGAAGATACCGTCGTTAACTGTTGTTACGTATTTAGTGAAGATTTCGTGAACAGCTGGATCTGGTTCGTATCCATTTTCTTTCAAAGTAGTTTCAGCCATACGGATACCACCTTTTGGCATGAAGTTCAATTTGAAGAGCTCATCGTTTTGGATACCGAAGATAACTTCATTTTCTTTGTCGATAAATCCAGCAGGAATATCAGCAATAGATGTTGGACGAGTGTCCATTGGGAAACGAGTTTCTTCGTAGTGAGCCTTAGTTTCTTCTACAATCTTTTTGATGTGAAGTGAACGTTCTGTTGGTCCAGCAAGGAAACTTTCATCTCCATCGTAAGGTGTGTAGTTAGCTTGAACGAAGCGAGAAATACTTGCTTTTTCTTTCCAATCTACGCCTTTGAAGCCTTCCCAAGCTTTATCAAAAATATCTTGTGCTTCAACAACTGTCTTAACAACCATGTTAATGTCCTCTTTTTTCTAGTAACAGTCATCTGTTACATTCTTGAGACAAGTATACCATACAGTAACCGATTTCAACAAGAGAAAATCGGCATTTTAGACGCTTTCTTTTATAATACAGTCTCTTTTTTGCTCTTATCTGTATTATATTTTTGAAAGTCAGGTTGAACTTTCCCATTTTTTCAGAAAAAAGGGTATAATAAATAGAAAATGACACCAGAAAGGGATTGGAATGCTCATATTTCCATTGATAAATGATCTGTCCAGAAAAATCATCCATATCGACATGGATGCCTTTTTTGCTGCGGTGGAAATCAGAGATAATCCCAAGTTAAAGGGCAAACCTGTCATTATCGGAAGCGATCCCAGACAAACAGGTGGGCGTGGTGTCGTTTCTACCTGTAGCTATGAGGCACGAGCTTTTGGTGTTCATTCAGCCATGAGCTCTAAAGAAGCTTATGAGCGCTGTCCCCAAGCTGTCTTTATCTCTGGAAATTATGAAAAGTATAAGACTGTGGGACTTGAGATTCGTGCTATTTTTAAACGCTACACTGATTTGATTGAACCTATGAGTATCGACGAGGCATACTTAGATGTGACGGAAAATAAACTCGGTATCAAGTCTGCAGTCAAAATAGCCCGCCTCATCCAACAAGATATCTGGCAGGAGCTACACCTGACTGCTTCTGCAGGTGTTTCCTATAACAAATTCTTAGCTAAAATGGCTAGTGACTATCAAAAACCACATGGTTTGACAGTGATTCTCCCAGATCAAGCCCAAGACTTCCTCAAACAAATGGACATTGCTAAATTTCATGGTGTGGGCAAAAAAACAGTTGAACGTCTTCATGAAATGGGCATTTATACTGGTGCAGACTTATTGGACGTTTCTGAAGTCACTTTAATCGATCGGTTCGGCAGACTCGGTTATGACCTTTATCGAAAGGCTAGGGGCATTCATAACTCACCGGTCAAGTCTGATCGCATTCGTAAGTCCATTGGCAAGGAAAAAACCTACGGAAAGATCCTACAAGTAGAAGAAGACATCAAAAAAGAGCTGACTTTACTCTCCGAAAAGGTAGCTCACAATCTCAGCAAGCAGGACAAAGCTGGAAAAATCATTATCCTAAAAATACGATATGCTGATTTCTCCACTCTGACTAGACGAAAAAGTCTCCCACAAGCAACACAGGACGCTAGTCAGATTTCTCAAACTGCCCTTCAACTCTACGAAGAACTAGCTGAAAAAGAAAAAGGTATCCGTTTACTAGGAATTACGGTGACAGGATTTTAAAAAGCTTAAAGGAAAATTCCCTCAAGCTTTTTTCTTATACAAACAAACGCACAAAACTATAGAGCAGCAAGACACTACCGAGTACGATACGATATTTACCAAAGAGTGTAAAGTCGTGCTTCTTCACATAGCTGGTCAAGAAACGAATAGCAACCATGCTGACTGCAAAGGCAACACCCATAGCAACCAAGAGCAAGAACAGTTGTCCAAAACTCAAGAGTTGACCTGCTTTAATAAATTTGAAAATCTTTAAAGCGCTGGCTCCGAACATGACAGGGATCCCGAGATAGAAGGTAAACTCTGTTACGACAGAGCGGCTCGTTCCATTTAACAAACCACCAACAATCGTCGCACCTGAACGGCTCGTTCCCGGGAAGAGGGCGAGGACTTGGAAGAGCCCAATGTAAAGGGCTGTTTTATATGGCAACTTGTCTAGCTCTGTCACTGTTGGTTCAATGGCTTGCGCCTTATTTCGTTTTTCAAGATAGATAAAGGCAACACCATAGATAATCAACATAATCGCAACTGAAACCATGTTATGGAATTTGGCATCAAACCAATCATCTAATTTAAAAACCAATAGCAAAGGCAAGGTTGCAACGAAGACTTTTGACCACAATTGCCAAGTTCTACGAACTTCGACCTTGGTTTTACCAGGTTTGAAGGGATTGAGCTTATTAAAGTAAATGACCATAACTGCTAAAATGGCACCAAGCTGGATGACTACCTTAAACATGGATA